>CAZTMF010000418.1:0-3522 GCA_964614675.1 uncultured Caulobacteraceae bacterium
TCACCGACCTGATGGTGCTGCCCGGCCTGATCAACCTCGACTTCGCCGACGTCCGTACGGTGATGACCGAGATGGGCAAGGCGATGATGGGCACCGGCGAAGCCAGCGGCGAAGGCCGCGCCCTGATGGCCGCCGAGAACGCCATCCAGAACCCGCTGCTAGACGAAGTCTCGCTGAAGGGCGCCAAGGCCGTGCTGGTCAACATCACCGGCGGCCTCGACATGACCCTGCTGGAAGTCGACGAGGCGGCCAACGCCATCTCCGCCCAGGTCGATCCCGACGCCAACATCATCTTCGGCGCGGCGTTTGATCCGACCCTGACAGACACCCTCCGCGTCTCGGTGGTGGCCACCGGCATGGACGGCGCCTCGATCTCGGCGATCGAGCCCAAGACCGTCCGAATCACCGTTCCGGCCCGTGTCGAAGCCCCGGCGGCCGTCGAGGCCGACCAGGACGCGCCCATGATCGAGGACGGACCCGAGATCGAACCCATCGCCGCAGCGGTGGAGGCGCCTCAAGCCGCCGATCCGGTGCTGAAGATCATCGATCCCGCCATCGACAGCTACGAAGCGGAGCGGACCGAACCCAAGTTCGAATTGACCCCCGTGGCCGCCCGCGCCGAGGCGCAGGCCGAGGAAGATTCCCTGGTCATCCCGCCGCGCCGCCAGCAGCACCAGCAGCCGGCGCCGAAGGGCGGATGGCTCAGCCTGTTCGGCGGCCGCCGTCCGGAGCCGACCTCCGATGAGCCTCCGATCCCGCAGTTCCGCAACGCCAACGCGGGCGTCCCGGCCATGAAGAGCACCGCTTCGGCCCAGCCGGTCGAGGAGGCCGAGCCCGAGGACGATCTGGAGATCCCGTCCTTCCTGCGGCGGCTCGCGAACTAGGGTCCTACCCCATTCAGCCTTGCTGATGGCTCCCCTGCTCGCGGGGGAGCCATTCGCATTTCTGGCCGGGCGCACGAGCCCGAAACACGGCGAAACAGCACTTGTGTTGTCGCGCCGCAGCATGGCGCCTAGTGCTAGGGTTTAGCCTGATCGAGTCCGCCTTGAGCCAGCCCGAGAACCAGCAGCACACCCTCGCCGGACCCGCCGTGTTCGCGGGCGTGGGCCTGCACACGGGTCGGCGCGTGCGCGCGGCGATCCTGCCGGCGGCGGCCGACACAGGCATCGTGTTCCGGCGCACCGACGTGAAGGGCGACGGCCGCATCGAGGCGCGCGCCGAGAACGTCGCCAACACCCGCCTCTCGACGGTGATCGGCAACGCCCACGGCGTGACGGTCTCCACGGTTGAGCATTTGATGGCCGCGCTCTACGGCCTGGGCGTCGACAACGCCCTGATCGAGCTGGACGGCCCCGAGGTCCCGATCATGGACGGCTCGGCCGACGCTTTCGTGCGCCTGATCGACCATACCGGCCGCCGCCGCCAGGATGCCTCGCGCCACGTCATCGAGATCCTCGAGCCTGTGGTCGTGAGGGACGGCGATAAGCGAGCCGTGCTGCGTCCCAGCGACCGCTTCGAGGTCGCCGTCGAGATCGCCTTCAAGTCCGCCGCCGTGGGGCGCCAGCGTCTGGACATGGCGCTTGACGAGGATTCCTTCCGCACCGGGCTGGCCGACTGCCGCACCTTCGGCTTCCTGCACGAGGTCGAAGCTCTGCGCGCCGCCGGCCTCGCCCAGGGGGGATCGCTGGAGAACGCGGTGGTGGTCGACGGCGACGAGCTGTTGAATCCGGAGGGCCTGCGGCGCGAGGACGAGTTCGTCCGCCACAAGGCCGTGGACGCCATCGGCGACCTCGCCACCCTCGGCTACCCTCTGCTCGGCCGCTATGAAGGCCGCCTGGCCGGCCACGCCCTCAACAATGCCCTGACCCGGGCGCTCCTGGCCCGTCCGGAGGCCTACCGGCTGCGCCCGCTCGCGCCGCTTCTCGCCGAAGCCGTCTAGAGAGCCTCCCTTCGGCGCGGCGGCCGGGCGCATTTGCCTGTCATCCGGCCTCGTGTAAGAACAGCCGCTGCCGCGGGGGCGCGCAGACCGAGGGATGTTCGTGATTTCCAAGCTTAGCGCACGCGTTCCGGTCCTCGTCGCCCTGCTGACCATATTCGCGGTCGGCATGTCCGGCTGCGCCATGCTGAAGAAGAAGCACAAGACCGACCTCTCCTACGTCGAGCGTCCGGTGGACATCCTCTACGCGACAGGCGCGGATCGGCTCGACCACCACCGCTGGGCCGAGGCCGTCGACTACTTCCGCGAGGTCGAGCGCCAGCACCCCTATTCCGAATGGGCGCGCCGGGCGATCCTGATGACCGCCTACGCTCACTACGAGGACGGCGACTACAGCGACGCCATCGGCGACGCCGACCGCTTCATCTCCCTGTACCCAGGCAACTCGTCGGCTGGCTACGCCTACTATCTGAAGGCGGTCTGTTACTTCGAACAGATCATCGACGTCGGCCGCGACCAGGCCGCCACCGAGCAGGCCCTGACGTCGCTGCGTGAGATCACCCGCCGCTTCCCGCGCAGCCAGTACGCGTCCGACGCCCGGCTGAAGATCGACATGGTCAACGACCAGCTGGCCGGCAAGGAAATGACCATCGGCCGCTACTACCAGCAGAGCGCCGAGCCCGTCGCCGCCATGCGCCGTTTCAAGGATGTGATCGACCGCTACCAGACCACCTCGCATACGCCCGAGGCGCTCTACCGGCTGGTGGTCCTGGACCTGACCCTGGGCCTCACCGACGACGCCCAGCGTAACGCGGCTGTGCTCGGCGCCAACTTCCCGGGCGACCGCTGGTACGCCGACGCCTACAAGCTGATGGCCTCGAAGGGCCTGAAGCCGGCGGTCGAGCCGAAGACCCAGAAGAGCCTGCCCGAAAAACTCCACCTCGGCTGATCCGGCCAGCGCTGTTGAGGCGCGCGAGATTCCCATCCATCTTCCGCCCATGCTGATCGGCCTGGGCATCCGCGACGTGGTGCTGATCGATACGCTCGACCTGTCCATCGGGCCGGGCCTGACCGCGCTGACCGGCGAGACCGGCGGCGGCAAGTCGATCATCCTCGATGCGCTCGGTCTCGCCACGGGCGCCCGGGCGGACGCCGGACTGGTGCGTCAGGGGCGGCCGCAAGCCACCGCCTCGGCCTTCTTCGCCCTGCCCAAGGATCACCCGGTCTGGGCGTTTCTCGACGAGAAGGGGCTGGTCCACGAGCCGGACGAGGACCTCGTGCTGCGCCGCCAGCTTTCGGCCGACGGCCGCTCGCGCGCCTTCATAAACGACCAGCCCGCGAGCGTCGGGGTCCTGCGCGAGCTGGGCGCCATGCTGCTGGAGGTCCACGGCCAGCACGAGACCGTGGGCCTGCTCGACGCCCGCACCCACCGGCCCCTGCTCGACGCCTTCGGAGGCCTGGCCGCCGAGACCGGCGCGGTCGCCGCCACCTGGCGCGCCTGGCGCGAGGCGGCCGCGCGCGCGGACGTGCTGCGCGACCGGGCGTCCCGCGCCGCCGCCGAGACCGAGGAGCTGACCCTGCGCCTG
>CAZTMF010000419.1:0-3503 GCA_964614675.1 uncultured Caulobacteraceae bacterium
CCATCAGCCCGCCCGTGCGCAGCATGGCCGCGCAGAAGCAGAGGTCGATCATCACTCCCAGCGCCGTGTGGGTGCCGTCCACATAGATCAGGTCGAAGGAGCGGCCCTGTTCCAGCATCCGGGGCAGCTCATAGGTCGAGAAGCCCTTGTGGAGATCGAGGTTGCGGAACGCGAACTTGGCCGCGTTGCGGTGGAAGCGCGGCTCGACGGCGTGATACTTCTCTTCTGGGTTAAGCATCTCGTCGAACCAGGGGTCGATGACCGTGACCGCGAGCTTGCCGGGCAGGAGCCAGTCCATGAAGGCGAGGTTGCGGCCCTCGTAGGCGCCGATCTCGAGATAATCGACGCTTTCCTTCCACTGGGCGAAGCGGCGCAGCACGGGCGCCACGAAGGGGATGTTGTTGTCGGCCCAGAGGTCGGTGAACTCGAAGTCCTTTTCCTGGGCGTAGGCGGCGAACCCCGCCGCGTCCTCGGTGGCGCGGGGCGTGGTCAGCATGGTCTGGGCGAGGGACGGCGCGAAACGGCCGTTGATCGAGGCGAGCGCGCGCAGGGGATCGGCCATGGGTCTTCCGGCGGTGGGCGTGAGCCCCGATCCTTAGACCACCCGGGTTAAGAAGCCCCTTGCGAGAACTTTTCCGTGGTCAGCCGCCACGGCGTGATGGTCGAGGTCTCGAAGATCCCCGCCAGCGTGTAGGGGTCCTTGGCATGGAAGGCCCGGGCCTCTTCCAGGCTCTCGGCCTCGATGATGATGAGCGAGCCGCCCATCTGGCCGTTCTCGTCGAGATAGGGCCCGCCGAGCTTCACCTTGTCGCCCTGGCTGTGGATGTGGGCGAGGTGGGCCTCGCGGGCGCCCATGCGCAGGTCGAGCGCGCCGGGCTTGTCGCGCCAGCTGATGACGAAAAGGGGCATGTCAGAGCTCCATCTTGAGGGGGCGCGAGAGCAGGGCCTCGATCGCCGAGTCTATGCCGATCCTGCCGGCGAGGATGGCCGTCACGGCCTCGCAGATCGGCATCTCGACACCGAGTCTCCGCGCCAGGGCCGTCACCGCCGGCGCCGAGGCGACGCCTTCAGCCACCGAGAGCTTGCCCGCCAGGGTTTCCTCGAGGGTCTGGCCGCGGCCGAGCGCCATGCCCACGCTGTTGTTGCGCGACTGGCTGGACGAGCAGGTCAGCACCAGGTCGCCGAAGCCGCAGAGGCCGGCCACGGTCTCGGACCGGCCGCCCAGGGCCACGGCGAACCGGGCGAGCTCGGCGAAGCCGCGGGTGATCAGGGCGGCGTGGGCGCTTCGGCCCAGGCCACGGCCCTCGACGATGCCGCAGCCGATGGCCAGCACGTTCTTCACCGCCCCGGCGGCCTCGGCCCCGAGGATGTCGTCGGAGAGGTAGGGCCGGAACGTCGGCGCCGCGAGCGCTTCCAGCAGGTCCCGCCCCAGAGCCTCGTCCGGGCAGGCCAGGGTGACGGCGGTCGGCAGGCCCCGCGCCACCTCGGCGGCGAAGCTGGGTCCCGACAGCACCGCCGGCGCGGCGTCCGGGATGGTCTCGGCCAGCACCTCGGTCATCAGCTTCAGCGATCCCTGCTCGACGCCCTTGGCGCAGAGCACGATCGGCAGGCCGGGCCGCGCGTGGGGGGCGAAGGCGGCCAGGGCTTCGCGCGTGTGCTGGGCCGGCGCCACGGCCAGCACGAAGTCCGAGCCGCCCAACGAGGCCAGGTCGGCCGTCGCCTCGATGGCGTCGTGCAGCCGCACGCCGGGCAGGTGGCGTGGATTGTCGCGCTCGGTGTTGATGTGGGCGGCCACCTCGGCCTTGCGACACCAGAGGCGCGGCGTCAGCCCCGCCAGCGCGCAGACCTGGGCGAGGGCGGTTCCCCAGGCGCCGGCGTTGATCACCCCCACGCTGCGCATCAGGCCTTCGCGCCCTTGCGGCCTGGCGCGTGGGTCGGGCGTGAGGCCGCGGCGGCCTCGTCCAGCGGCCAGCGCGGGCGGGCGGCGGCGTCGAGGCCGCTGGTGAAGCCCGCCCTCAGCCGCTCGGCGCCGGCGAGGGCGATCATGGCGGCGTTGTCGGTGCAGTAGGCCAGGGGCGGCGCGGCGAAGGAGAAGCCGTGCTCCCGGGCGGTCGCTTCCAGTCGGCGGCGCACTTCGCCATTGGCCGCCACCCCGCCCGCCACGGCGAAGCGCAGGGGCGGTCCCCCACGGCTGCGGGTATAGAGGCCCATGGCCCAGGCGGTGCGCTCGGCCAGTTGGCCGGCGATGGCGCCTTGGGCGGCGGCGGCCAGATCGCGGCGGTCCTGCTCGGTCTCGGCCGCTTCGGCCAGGCGCGCGGCGGCGGTCTTCAGGCCCGAGAAGGAGAAATCGCAGTCCTTGCGGCCGAGTAGGGCGCGGGGCAGGGGGAAGCGCTCGGGATCGCCGCCTCGCGCCAGCTTCTCCAGCTCGGGCCCGCCGGGATAGGGCAGGCCCAGGGTCTTGGCGATCTTGTCGAAGGCCTCGCCGGCGGCGTCGTCGATGGTCGACCCCAGCCTTTCGCAGGCGCCGACGCCCTCCACGGCCAGGAGCTGGCAGTGGCCGCCCGAGACCAGCAGCAGGAGGTACGGATAGGGCAGGTCCTCGGCCAGGCGAGGCGAGAGGGCGTGCCCCTCCAGGTGGTTGACGGCGATCAGCGGGATGCCTCGCGCAAGGGCGATGGCCTTGCCGGCCGAAAGGCCCACCATCACCCCGCCGATGAGGCCGGGCCCGGCGGTGGCGGCGACGGCGTCCAGGTCCGCGAAACCGACCCCGGCCCTGGCCAGGGCCTCGATCACCATGGAGTCGACGATCTCGACGTGGGCCCGGGCGGCGATCTCGGGCACCACCCCGCCATAGGGGGCGTGAGCGGCGGTCTGGCTGGAGATCACCGAGGATCTCACGTCGGGCCGGCCGGCCTCGTCCACGCGCACCACCGCCGCCGCGGTCTCGTCGCAGCTCGTCTCGATGCCGAGGACCGTCAGCTCGCCCATGCTTGCTCCAGCGCTCCCGCCGGGTTAGCGAGCGCCTTCCGCAGGTAGCCCTCCGCACTTGGCCAGCCAACCCCCCATCCGCATTGGCACGCGCGCCTCCAAGCTGGCCCGGACCCAGTCCGGCCACATGCAGCAGAGGATCGCCGCGATCCTGGGGGCCTCGCCCGAGCGCGCCGACGACCTCGCGCCCCTGGTCCTGATCACCACCTCGGGCGACCGGATCCAGGACCGGCGGCTGCTCGAGGCCGGCGGCAAGGGCCTGTTCGTCAAGGAGATCGAGGAGGCGCTGCTGGAGGGCCGCATCGACTGCGCCATCCATTCGATGAAGGACGTGCCGGCCGAGCTGCCGCCCGGGCTCTGCATCGCCGCCATCCACGAGCGCGAGGATCCGCGCGACGCCCTGATCAGCCGGGGCGGCCTCCGTTTCGCCGACCTGCCCAGGGGCGCCCGGCTCGGCACCGCCAGCCTCCGCCGCCAGGCCCAGGCCTTGCACCGGCGGCCGGACCTGAAGATCG
>CAZTMF010000420.1:0-3498 GCA_964614675.1 uncultured Caulobacteraceae bacterium
GCGACATCCTGACCATCGAGGCGGTCAAGATGCCGGGCCGGGGTCGCATGTCGATCACCGGCAACCTGAAGGAGGTCATGAAGGAGTCGATCTCGGCCGCGAACAGCTACGTGCGCGCCCGTTCGACCCACTTCGGCATCAAGCCGACGCTGTTCGACAAGACCGACGTGCACGTCCACGTGCCCGAGGGCGCCACGCCCAAGGACGGTCCGTCGGCGGGCGTCGCCATGGCGGTCGCGATGATCTCGGTGCTCACCGGCATACCGGTCCGCAAGGATCTGGCCATGACCGGCGAGATCACCCTGCGCGGCCGGGTGCTGCCCATTGGCGGCCTGAAGGAGAAGCTGCTCGCGGCCCTCCGCTCGGGCATCAAGACGGTGCTGATCCCTTCCGAGAACGAGAAGGACCTCGCCGACATCCCCGAGAACGTGAAGTCCGAGCTGAAGATCATCCCGGTCGCCACGGTCGACCAGGTCCTGGCCGAGGCCCTCGCCGGGCCGCTGACGCCGATCGAATGGACCGAAGAGGACGACCGGGCCCTCCCGGCGACGGGCGCCACCCTCGACGAGGTGGACCCGGAATCGGTGATCACGCACTGACCTCCGAAGGGGGACCGGCCCCGGCCGGTCCCCGACGGCTTGACAGACTCCAAGAATCTTAAGCGGCGCGGGGCGACTCGCGCCGCTTTCTTTTGACGCAGCGTCTCAACCGTCGCCATACTCGCCTCACGCGTGGGGCGATGTTCTCGCTGAAGAACGGGTTGGGAGAGAAACATGACCAAGGCCGAACTGGTCGACGCGATTGCCGCGAACGCCAAGCTCAGCAAGTCCCAGGCGCGTGACGCCCTGGAAGCGTTTGTCGGCGCTGTCACCTCGACTCTGAAAGGCGGCAAGGAAGTGCGCCTGGTGGGCTTCGGCAGTTTCGTGCCGGTCGAGCGCAAGGCCGGGATCGCCCGCAATCCGCGAACCGGCGCCTCGGTCCGCCGCCCGGCCTCCCGCACCTGCCGGTTCCGCGTGGGCGACAGCCTGAAGTCCGTCCTGAACGGCTAGGGGGGCGCTCGCTTTCGTCCTTCGGCCCCTGGCTTTCGGCCCATCACGTGGTTAGACAGGCGCCGCCGCGCGAGCCCCTATGGGCGTCGTGCACAAGGGCGGCTAGCTCAGCTGGTCAGAGCGTCTGGTTTACACCCAGAAGGTCGGGGGTTCGATCCCCTCGCCGCCCACCAGCCTCCGCTTGCGCGGCGAGCCCTTCGCGGGCCCCAATCAACGCTTGGCGACTGCCGCCCCGGACATGGCGTACCGTCCGTTGCTTGGCCGCGGCGCCTGTCTGCCCGTGAGGCCGCCGAGCGCCAGGGGCCGGGCGAGATGCGCACCGGCGATCCCTCAACCTCAAGGCTAGTCGCCGCACGGAACCCGAGCTAGGCTGCCTCTGGCCTTTCGGGGGAGGGGACTATGAAACTGCGTCAGGGGGCAGGCCTTGCGGCCGCGTTCATGCTCGCGGCGGGGGCGGAGATCGCGTCCGCGGCGCCGGTGGAAGCCTACGGCGATCTGCCGCTGATGGGCAAAGTGTCGATCTCGCCCGACGGATCCAGGCTGGCCTATATGGTTCCGGTCAAGGGCAAACAGGCGGTCGTGGTCGAGAGTCTCGACAACGGCGCCCAGCTCACCGGTCTGAACGGCACCGATCAAAAGGTGCGGCGGCTCGATTGGGCCGACAACGACCACCTGATCGTCCTGAAATCCACGACCGGCTTCGCCGATCAGACGGGCGACAGCGAACGAAGCGAGTGGTGGACGGCCCAGGCCCTCGACGTCGCCCACAAAAGGGCCGCGCCCTTGCTGAACCCGGATCTCAAGGTCGATGGCGGCGGGGTCGCCGGCGGCGGCGTCATGAATGTCGTTCAAGGCGTGCCCATGCCCCGCGTGATTTCCGGACACGTGACGGTGTTCACCGAGGGGGTCGCTTTCGTCGATAGCCAGGGCGTGCCGGCCCTGTTCTCGGTGGACCTCGAGACGGGCAAGGAGACCATGGTCGAGCGGGCCCTGGGCCAGCACCAGTCCCGGCGCTGGATGGTCGACGCCAAGGGCGAGCTTCTGGCCCAGATCACCTACGACCAGGACGTCAAGACCTGGGCCCTGAGGCTCCGGCGCGGCCACGGCTGGATGGACGCTTACGAGATCCAGACCTCGATCGACACTCCGGATGTCGAAGGCGTGAGCGCCGACGGATCTGCGATCATCCTGAACGCACCCTCGCCACGCGGCGGCTACGAGATGAGGGCGATCGCCCTGGCGGATGGATCGATCAGCAAGGCGCCCGATCAGTACCGCGGGTTCGGCGACATGATCACAGATCCCGTCACCCATCGGATCATCGGGGGAGTCAGTCTGGACGAGGGTCAGGCATACCGGTTCTTCGATCCGAAGGACCAGGCGGCCTGGGACGGCGTGCTCGCCGCTTTCCCGGGCGAAGAGGTCCGGCTGGCCTCATGGTCCAACGACCGCCGGAAGATCGTGGTGGAGATCACCGGGCAGACCCATGGGGTCGTCTATGTTCTCGTCAACCTGGACACCCACAAGGCCATCCAGGTCGGCCAAGCCTACCAGGGGATCGGGCCGCAGGACATCTCCGTCTCCGAGACCATCCGCTACAAGGCGAGCGACGGCACGCCGATACCCGCCTATCTGACCCTGCCGAACGGCAAGGACGCCAAGAACCTGCCCCTGATCGTCCTGCCTCACGGCGGCCCGGAGGATCGCGACGAGCCGGGCTTTGACTGGTGGGCCCAGGCGCTGGCGTCGCGTGGCTATGCGGTGCTGCAGCCCCAGTTCCGCGGCTCGGGTGGCTTCGGCGATGACCTGCTCGAGGCCGGGTACGGCCAGTTCGGGCGCAAGATGCAGACCGACGTCTCCGATGGAGTCGCTGCGCTCGCCAGGGCGGGCATGATCGATCCCAAGCGCGTGTGCGTCGTCGGCGCCAGTTACGGCGGCTATGTCGCCCTTGCGGGCGTGACGCTCCAGTCCGGGATCTACCGTTGCTCGGTGGCTGTCGCGGGCCTGTCCGACCTGAAGAAGATGTGGAGCACCTGGTACACCGACGTCAAAACCAGCCGGTCCGTCCGCTATTGGGACCGCTATCTGGGCGTCAAGGATCCCAGCGATCCGCTGCTCGACCAGTACTCCCCGATCAAGCACATCGACGCGGTCAACGCCGCGGTGCTCGTCATCCACGGACGGGACGACACGGTGGTTCCATTCGACCAGAGCCAGCGGATGGTCGACGCCCTGAACGCGGCCCACAAGCAGGTGCAGTTCGTCATCCTGAAGAACGAGGACCACTGGCTCTCACGCCCTGAGACGCGGGCCGAGATGCTGGGCGCGACGGTCAAGTTCCTGGAGGCGAACAACCCGCCGGGGTGATCGATTTGGCCATCGCAGGCTGTGCGAAATGGCGCGAGTGACGGGACTCGAACCCGCGACCTCCGGCGTGACAGGCCGGCGC
>CAZTMF010000421.1:0-3491 GCA_964614675.1 uncultured Caulobacteraceae bacterium
AAGTCGTGGGCCACCCCGCCGGTGAGCTGGCCCACGGCCTCCATCTTCTGGGCCTGGGCGAGCTGGCGCTCGATGCGCAGCTTCTCGATCCGGACCCGGTTGTTCTCTTCCAGCAGCTTCTGGCGATGGCTGGACTGGCGCTCGATCTCGCGTTGCTTGAGGTGCAGGTCGATCAGGACCTGCACCTTCGAGCGCAGGATGAAGGGATCGATCGGCTTGAACACCACATCGACCGCCCCGGCCGAATAGGCCTGGAACAGGTGGGCCTCGTCGCGGAACACGGCGGTCAGGAACACGATCGGGACGCCGCTGGTGCGCCGCCGCTGGCGGATGTAGCCGGCGGTCTCGTAGCCATCCATGCCGGGCATGTGCAGGTCCAGCAGGATGACGGCGAAGTCCTCCTGCAGGAGCCGCTTCAGGGCCTCGTCGCCCGAATGGGCCACGACGATCTCGTGGCCCAGCTCCTCGAGCGCGCTGGTGGCCGCGAACAGGTTGCGCTCGTCGTCGTCGACGATGAGCACCCGCGCCCGCAGGGCCCCGGACTCCGACTCGGCGCCAGCCGGGAGGCCGGGCGGGACCGGCGGTCCGGTGCTGGGTCGAACAACACCCATGCCCTCAGCTCGCCTGAGGCATCAGGCCCACGATGTTGTCCGAGGTCAGCCGCACCGCGTCCGCGCGCCGGATGGCCACCCGCAGGACCGAGATCAACTGATCCATGTCGACGGGCTTGGACACATAGTCCGAGGCCCCGGCCTGGATGCACTTCTGCCTGTCGCCCTTCATCGCTTTCGCCGTCACCGCCACGATCGGAAGGTCCCCAAACCCTTTCAACGCACGGACCTCGCGGATGGTCTCATAGCCGTCCATGTCGGGCATCATGATGTCCACCAGCATGGCGTCGACCTCGGGGGTGACCTTCAGCAGCTCGAGCCCCGCGCGGCCGCTCTCGGCGTAGTGCAGGTTGATGCCGTATTCCTCCAGGGCGCTGGCGAGGGAGAAGATGTTGCGGATGTCGTCGTCAATGACAACGATCGTCCGCCCCGCCAGCACCGGGTCGGCGTGCTTGGTCTGGGCCAGCTTGGCCCGGGCCGGATCGGTGAGGCCCTTCATCGGCGCGTGCAGCAGGAGCGCGGTCTGGTCGATCAGCTGCTCGGGGGTCCGGGCCAGGCGGACCAGGCCGCCGAACACCGCAAGCCTGAGCCGGCGGTCCTCCTCTGGATCAAGCTCCTCGGGCGCATAGACCACGATGGGCGAGAGCCTGGCGTCGGCTTTCAGCGCATCGAGGACCTCCTGGGTCGGTGCGGCGCCGATCTCGAGGATCACCGCATCCGGCCGCTTCGCCGGGTCGCGGGCGACCAGATCGGAGAAGGCCCCCGCCAGCTCCAGCTTGCCGAAGCACTGGCGAAGGGTCTCCGCGGCGGCGCCATCCTTTCCGACCAGGCTGATGGTCCGCTTCTCGCGCGCCACGAAGCTCTTCACTTCCTCGAGCGTCGACAGCACATCGTCGCGTTCGACGGGCTTGGAGGTGAAGCCGAAGGCCCCCATCGAGAGGCCGAGGCCGCGCTGGTCGTCGGCGGAGATCACGTGCACCGGAATGTGGCGCGTCTCGGGGGTGCGCTTCAGCAGATCGAGCAGGGCGAGGCCGTCCATGTCCGGCAGGCCGATGTCGAGCATGATCGCCTCCGGACCGAACCGGCGGGCCAGCCCCGGCGCGGCGATGCCCTCGCCGGAGACCACCCCCTTGAAGCCGGAGTCGCGGACCAGCTGCAGCAGGATGGAGGCGAAGCGCGGGTCGTCCTCGACGATCAACACCACCGAGTCGTCGGGCTTGATCTCGTCGCGGTCGTCGATCACCAGCTCGACCGGCTCGGCCTGCATGGCGCCCGGCGCGAAGCTTCGCATCATCGCCGATTGGGCGCGCGGCTGGGAGATCGGCTGCGCCTGGGGACTGAAGTTGAGCGGCACATAGAGGGTGAAGCTGGAGCCCTTGCCGGGCCTCGACTTCACCTGCAGCTCGCCGCCGAGCATCCGGGTGATCTCGCGGCTGATCGAAAGTCCGAGACCCGTGCCGCCATATTTGCGGCTGGTGGTGCCATCGGCCTGCTGGAACGCCTCGAAGATGATCCGCTGCTTATCCTCGGGGATGCCGATGCCGGTGTCCTCGACCTCGAAGGCCAGGACCTGGCCGGCGGTGTTCAGGTGGTCGTTGCCGGGGTTCCAGCCCGAGTCGGCGCGCCGGACCGAGAGCTTCACATGGCCCTTCTCGGTGAACTTGTAGGCGTTGCCGAGCAGGTTCTTGAGCACCTGCTGCAGCCGCTTCTCGTCCGTGTACATCGCACGCGGCAGGTCCGGGGCGAGATCGACGATGAAGTCGAGCTTCTTGTCCTGGAACATCTGCGAGAAGGTCCGGTCGACGTGGTCCTTCAGGCGGGCGAAGGAGGTCTCGCCGATGTCCAGGGTGACGGTGCCGGATTCGATCTTCGACAGGTCCAGGATGTCGTTGATCAGGGCCAGGAGGTCGACGCCGGCGTCGTGGATGTTCTTGGCCGACTGCACCTGCTTGTCCGACAGGTTGCCCTGGGAGTTCTCGGCCAGAAGCTTGGACAGGATCAAGAGACTGTTCAGCGGCGTCCTGAGCTCGTGGCTCATGTTGGCCAGGAACTCGGACTTGTACTTGGAGGTGAGGGCCAGCTGTTCTGCTTTGTCCTCCAGCGCCAGCTTGGCCTGCTCCACCTCGCGGTTCTTGGCCTCCACCTCCTGGTTCTGGGCAGACAGCAGGGTCGCCTTCTCTTCCAGCTCGGCGTTGGTCTGCTGCAGCTCGTCCTGCTTGGTGCGCAGAAGCTCCTCGGACTGACGAAGCGAGGCGGCCTGCTGCTCCAGCCGGTCGTTGGTCTTCTTCAGCTCTTCCTGCTGGGCCTGCAGCTCGCTGGTCAGCAGCTGCGATTGCTTGAGCAGGCCCTCGGTGCGGGTGTTGGCGGCGATGGTGTTGATCACGATGCCGATGGATTCCATCAGCTGGTCGAGGAAGCTCTGGTGGGTCTCGGAGAACTCGCCGAAGGTGGCCAGCTCGATCACCGCCTTCACCTCGCCTTCGAACAGGGCCGGCAGCACGATGATGTTGAGCGGCGGCGCCTCGCCGAGGCCCGAGGCGATCTGCACGTAATCCTTGGGCACGTTGGTGAGCAGGATCCGCGACTTCTCGAAGGCGCACTGTCCGATCAGCCCCTCGCGGAGCTTGAACTGGTTGGCCACGTGCTTCCTGTTGTTGAAGGCGTAGGCGGCGGCCAGGTTCAGCACCGGATCGCCGTCGTCGTTGCGGTCCTGCACATAGAAGACGCCGTGCTGGGCGTTGATCAGCGGCGCCAGCTCCGACAGCACCAGGTTCGACACCGTCGAGAGGTCGCGCTCGCCCTGCAGCATGCGGGTGAAGCGGGCCAGGTTGGTCTTCAGCCAGTCCTGCTCGGTGTTCTTCAAGGTCTGATCACGGAGGT
>CAZTMF010000422.1:0-3490 GCA_964614675.1 uncultured Caulobacteraceae bacterium
ATTCCCGGGTGTGCCGGCCATCTATGCGCCCGAGCACGTGTAGGGATGGCGACGGGTGGCCGAGGCGGTGCACGCAGCAGGCGGCAAGCTCTTCGTGCAGCTGTGGCACGGTGGCCGGATCTCCTCGGCCGCCTGGCAGCCCGACGGCCGGCCGCCGCTCGGGCCCTCGGCCGTGCGGGCCGAGAACGCCCTGTTCATGACGCCCGACGGCCAGCGCGGCGATCCGGACACGCCGCGCGAGGCGACGCAGGGAGAGATCGACTGGCTGGTCGAGGGCTTCGCCAAGGCGGCCCGGAACGCCATCTCAGCCGGGTGTGACGGGGTCGAGATCCACGGCGCCAACGGCTATCTGGTGCACCAGTTCTTCTCGGACCGGGCCAATGTCCGCACCGACCGCTATGGCGGCTCGCCGGGGAACCGCGCCCGCTTCGCCATCGAGATCGCCGAGGCCATCGCCGCCGAGGTGGGGCCCGAGCACACCGCCATCCGCATCTCGCCGCTGTCGCTGCACCAGGATGCGCCGGTCTCGGATCCCACCGAGGTCTATGCCGCCCTGCTGCCCGAGCTCAGCCGGCTGAAGCTCGCCTATGTCCATTGCGTCGAGGGCGAGGCGGCGGGGATCAATTCCGGCACGCCGCCCCCCGGACGGGAGTTCGACTTCCCGGCGGCGCGGCGGCTGTTCGCGGGCGCCTGGATCGCCAACAACGGCTATGAACCGGAGCGTGCGGCCCGGGCCGTCGCGGCAGGCGACGCCGATCTGGTGTCTTTCGGCCGGAAGTTCATCTCCAACCCCGACTATCCGCTCAGGGTGAAGCTCGGCGCGCCCCTGAACCCCATCGACAATGTGACCGCCTACGCCGGCCACGCCGAGCGGGGCTACACGGACTATCCGGCGCTGGAGACCGAGGCGGCGGAGTAGATGCCCTTCGCCACCGCGTCAGACGACAGTCGGCTCTGGTACGAGGCCGCCGGCACGGGCCCCGCGCTGCTCATGGCCCACGAGCTGGGCTCGGACGCGCGGCAGTGGCGCGGGCAGGTGGACGCCTTCTCCGGGCGCTTCCGCTGCATCACGCCCAACGCGCGCGGCTACCCACCCTCGAGCGTGCCCGAAGAAGACCACGCCTATCTGTGGACGCGGTTCGCGGCCGACCTCGGGACCGTGCTCGACGCGGCCGGCGAGGATCGCGCGATCGTCATGGGCTGGAGCATGGGGGCCTATGCGGCCCTGCAGTTCGCGCGGCTGCATCCGGACCGCGTGCGGGCGCTGGTGCTGGTCGGCATCGGATCGGGCTCGCCCAAGGCGGACGAGGAGCTCTGGCGGATGCAGATGCGCGACATGTCCGCCGCCTGGCTGGAGGACCCGCGCCGCGGGGCCCGCATGCTGGCCGAGGCCCCGAACCGGCAGGCCCTGCGCCGGCTGAACCCCGAGGCCTTCGCCGCCTGGCTGGCCGACCTGGAAGGCCATTCGCCCGAAGGCATGGCCCGCACCTGCCGCAACTACCAGGGCCGGCGGCCCTCGCTGCAGGACTTCGAGGCCGAGTTCGCCGGGCTCGCGGCGCCCACCCTGATCGTCTGCGGCGAGGAGGACGCGCCCTGCGTCGAGACCTCGGCGTGGCTGGCGCGCGTGCTGCCTAACGCCCAGCTCTGGTCGGAGCCAGGCGCCGGCCATTGCCCCAACCTGGAGAGTCCGGACAGGTTCAACCAGAGCATAGGCCGCTTCCTGGCCGATGTTCCGAAAGACCCCGCATGAGTGAGAGCAAGCCCAATCCCAAGGTCGACGCGGTCATCGCCAGCCGCGCCGGCGCCTGGCGCGCGGAGTTCGAGGCCCTGAGGGAGATCATCCTCGGCTGTCCCGTGACCGAGGAGATCAAGTGGGGCTGGCCCTGCTACAGCTACCAGGGAACCAACGTCGTCCTGATCCATGGATTCAAGGACTACTGCGCGCTGCTGTTCATGAAGGGCGCCCTGATGAAGGATCCCGAGGGTATCCTCATCCAGCAGACCGAGAACGTTCAGTCGGCGCGGCAGATCAGATTCACCAACGTCGATGAGATCGCCCGGCTGAGAACCGCCCTCCGGGCCCATGTCCTCGAAGCCATCGAGCTCGCCAAGGCCGGCGCGAGGGTGGAGAAGAAGGCCACGGCCGACTTCCCGGTCCCGGATGAGCTGCGCGACCGGATGGACAACGATCCGGACTTCAGGGCGGCGTTCGAGGCGCTCACGCCGGGACGGCAGCGGGGCTACCTCTTTCACTTCAACTCGGCCAAGCAGTCCAAGACCCGCGAGGCGCGGATCGAAAAGCACCTGCCCAGAATCCTCCAGGGCAAGGGCTTGGAGGACTAGGAAGGCCGGGCCTTCGCCGGGATGGGAGGATTGGGGATCAGGCCCGGATCGACTGCGAGACGCCGTGGGCGTCGTAGACAGCCGGGTCGCCCTTGGGCGCGGCCCCCTTGCTCATGACGATCTCAAGCGTCTCGGAGATCAGCGGCCCGCCGCCCAGTGGGATGCCGCCGACACCCACGCCGAAGCTCGAGCCGCCATGCCAACCGTAGTCGGCGCTGCCGGCGCCCACTGACAGGGTCGGGCCGCGCGGCGGCAGGGCGTCGCCGTAGCGCTCGGTGATGCGGAACCAGTCGTAGCCCTGCTGCAGGGTCAGCTGGGCGGCGCGGAGCAGGGTCAGGTCGGCCACCCGTTCCGGGCCGGCGTCCGAGCCGCCGCGGAAGGTCACGCGCCAGCGGTCGGACTCGATGCGGGTCTCGGCATAGCCGGAGCCGGACGCAGTCGTCATCGGGGCGAAGACCGTCGGCGTGGCGCACGCGGCCAGCCAGAGCAGTAGCACCATCGATGCGAAACGGCGTCCCATCCCTATTGAATAGCCGGGCCTAGGCGGTCGTTCCATCCGGCGGCTCGAGCCCGGCCGCCGACAGGGCCGTCACGAAGTCGGCCGGCAGCGGCGCGGCGATGCGTTTGCTTCCGCCCTCCGGATGCGGGAACTCCAGCGCGGCGGCGTGCAGCATCAGGCGCGGAACCGCCACGCCGCCCAGCGCCAGGGCGCCGCCGTAACGCACGTCGCCGGCGATCGGCCGGCCGAGCGAGGCCAGGTGCACGCGCAGCTGGTGCATGCGGCCGGTCTCGGGGCTCAGCTCGACCAGGGCCGCCACGGGGCTGGACGCCAGGGTCCGGTAGCGGGTGAGGGCCGTCTCGGCGTCGGGATGGCCAGGTTCGCAGACCCGCATATAGGCCTCGCGCCCGATCATCTCGCGGCGCAGCGGCGCATCGATCATGCCCTTGGCCGGCTCCGGCGCGCCCGGCGCGACAACGGCGAGGTAGGCCTTCCTGACCCGCCGGCCCATCACCGCCTTGCCGAGGAATCCCGCGGCCGGCTTGGTCTTGGCGGTCAGGATCACGCCGGAGGTGTCGCGGTCGAGCCGGTGGATCAGCCGCGGCCGCGCGTGGCCGGGCCTGGCGAAGGCCCAGAGCAGCTCGTCCA
>CAZTMF010000423.1:0-3467 GCA_964614675.1 uncultured Caulobacteraceae bacterium
CGATTTCCGAGTTACCGGTGCCCTTGAACTCTTCGAAGATCACCTCGTCCATCCGCGATCCGGTATCGATCAGGGCGGTGGCGATGATCGTCAGCGAGCCGCCTTCCTCGATGTTCCGCGCGGCGCCGAAGAAGCGCTTGGGCCGCTGCAGGGCGTTGGCGTCGACGCCGCCGGTCAGCACCTTGCCCGAGGAGGGCACCACGGTGTTGTAGGCGCGGCCGAGGCGGGTGACGGAGTCCAGCAGGATCACCACGTCGCGCTTGTGTTCGACCAGGCGCTTGGCCTTCTCGATCACCATCTCGGCCACCTGCACGTGCCGCGTCGCCGGTTCGTCGAAGGTCGAGGAAACGACCTCGCCCTTCACCGTGCGCTGCATGTCGGTGACTTCCTCGGGCCGCTCGTCGATGAGCAGCACGATCAGGTAGCACTCGGGGTGGTTGGCCGCGATCGACTTGGCGATGTTCTGCAGCATCACGGTCTTGCCGACCCGAGGCGGCGCGACGATCAGGCAGCGTTGCCCTTTGCCGAGCGGGGCCACGATGTCGATGACCCGGCCGGACTTGTCCTTCAGCGTCGGGTCTTCGATCTCCATCTTGAGCCGCTCTTCCGGATAGAGCGGGGTCAGGTTGTCGAAGTGGACCTTGTGGCGGACCTGGTCGGGCTCTTCGAAATTGATGGTGTCGACCTTCACCAGGGCGAAGTAGCGTTCGCCTTCGCGGGGCGCGCGTACGCCGCCTTCGACCGAATCGCCGGTGCGAAGGCCGAAGCGCCGGATCTGCGAGGGCGAGACATAGATGTCGTCGGGCCCCGAAAGGTAGTTGGCCTCGGGGCTGCGCAGGAAGCCGAAGCCATCCTGCAGGACCTCGAGGGTGCCGCTGCCCGAGATCTCGACCCCACCGTCGGCGAGGGTCTTCAGGATCGCGAACATCATGTCCTGCTTGCGCATCGAGTTGGCGTTCTCGAGCTCGAGCGCCTCGGCGAAGGCCAGCAGGTCGGTGGGGGATTTCTCCTTGAGCTCCTGAAGCGACATCCGCTTCAGGCCAAGGGTGTCGACCGGAGACGGGCCGTCGTCTTCGTCCATCGCCTCGGCGGAGTTGTCCTCGGGCGCGGGTGCGGCGGTGTCTTCGATCTCGGTATCGAGAGGGGATTCGTCTGGCATGGAATGGACCTTAGGAGGTCGGGCTCCGATGGACTCCGCCTGTCGGCGGCATCGGGCGGATTTGAATTCTGGGTTTGACGCTCGTGTCGCCCCTCCTCGAGGAGGCTCGGACGATAGGGCGTCTGGGGAGGCGGGACGCGGAGGACTCCGCGCTTCGAAGGGGAACCACAGGCCAGGGCCGAGGTCAAGCGGCGCCGATGTCGCTGGTCCGGAACGTCAGCCGCCGAATTCGGTGGTGACCGCCAGGACCATGACGATGGCCGCCAGGAAAGGCAGCTCGTTGGTCATCCGCCAGAAGCGTTCCGAATGGGGACGCTCGCCTCGCGCAAAGGCCTTGCGGGCCCTGCCAAGGAAATGGTGCCAGCCGGTCTGGAATACAATCCCCACGATCTTGGTCACCATCCAGGGCTTCAGCAGGAAGCCCCAGCCCCTGGCGTGGCCGTCGATCCAGATCAGCCAGGCCCCGAACACATAGGCCATGACCATCGCAGGGTTCATGATGATCCGCAGGAGCTTGGCCTCCATGGTCTGGAAGGTCAGGTCCATCTCCGAACCCGGTGTGGCGCGGCTGTGGTAGGCGAACAGCCGCGGCAGGTAGAGCAGGCCCGCCATCCAGGCGATCACCGCGACGATGTGCAGGCCGCGGGCGAGATCGTATTGCCCGAGCAGGAACTGGCTCATGCGGCGCTCCGCTGCAGGGGACAACCCCGCCATCCGCTCTCGCACGCGCGGCCGTCGGGCCGGACGCCTGCCGGTAGGTCCAGCGCCCGTGCGACCACGCCGGCAAGGGCCTCGATGAAGGCCGGTTCGGTCCCCACCGTGCGAGCGCGCAGGTAGATGTCGCAGCCATGGGAATCGGCCAGCTCGGCATAGTCGCGGTCGAGCTCGACCAGGGTCTCCACATGCTCGGAAACGAAGGCCACAGGATCGATCAGCACGTTCATGCCATCCTCGCAGGCCTCCACGATCGCCTCCGGCGTCGAGGGCCCGATCCATTTCAAGGGCCCGACACGGCTCTGGTAACAGATGCGCCAGTCCCAGGGCCATTCCAGCTTGGCCGCGATGGCCGCGCAGGTCTGCTCCACCTGCCAGCGGTAGGGGTCGCCCTTCTGGATATCCCGCTCGGGCAGGCCGTGGGCCGAGAACAACACCCGCACCTGCTCGGGCCGCCCCGCCGCCTCCCAGCACGCCCGAATCCGTGCCACGTGCGCGGCGATCAGCCCCTCGAGCTCGAACCAGCAACACACCGCCCGCACGCGGCCGGGCCCGTCGTAGGCCGCTGCCCAGGCCTTCAGCGACGATCCTGTCGTCGCCGAGGAAAACTGCGGATAGAGCGGCAGGATCACCACCTCATCCGGCGCGAAGGCCTTCACCGCCGCAGCCGCTTCGTCCGTGAAGGGCCGCCAGTAGCGCATGGCGATGAAGGTGCGGACCTCGTCCTCGCCGAGCCTCGAGGCCAGCGCCTCCGCCAGCGAGTCTGATTGGGCCCGGGTCTCCGCCAGCAAGGGCGAAGCGCCACCCATGTGTGCGTAGTTGGCGCGGGCGGACTTGGCGCGGCGCGCCGAGATCAGGGCGGCCAGACCCAGGCGCACCGGCCCCGCCAGCGGCAGGATGGCGGGGTCCTTGAACAGATTGAACAGGAAGGGCCGCACCGCCTTCTGGCTGTCCGGTCCGCCGAGATTGAGCAGAACGACGGCGATGCGCCGGCTCGTCACGCCCCGGCCTCGAAGGTGGTGACCAGCTCGACCAGGCGCGCCACGTGTTCAGGCGGCACGTCCGGCACGATGCCGTGGCCGAGGTTGAAGATGTACGGTCCGGAGCTCCAGGCTCGAAGCATGTCCATCACCCGCCGCTCCATGGCCACGCCGCCGGCCCTGAGCAGTAGGGGATCCAGCGCACCCTGGATGGTCAGCTTCTCCTGCAGTTTCTGGCCGAGGGCGAACGGCGCCTGGACGTCGAGCGCCACGGCGTTCACTCCCGCCCGCTCGGCGTAGTTCTCCACCAGGGCGCCGCAGCCCCTCGGAAAGCCGATCACCGGCTGCTTCACGCCGGCGTCCCGCAGCCGGGACACGATCCGGGCATGGGGCCCGATCACCAGGCGTTCGAACTGGTCCTCGGGCAGCAGGTCCGTCCAGCTGTCGAACAGCTTCAGGACGTCCGCGCCTGAGGCCGCCTGCAGCTGAAGGTATCGGGCCGTGCTCTCGACCAGAACGTCGAGCAGGGCGTCGACCTTGGCCGGATCGGAGAAGGCCAGGCCGCGCGCCTTGCCGCGGTCGCGGCTGGAGGCGCCCTCGATCATGTAGGTGGC
>CAZTMF010000424.1:0-3466 GCA_964614675.1 uncultured Caulobacteraceae bacterium
TGGCGAGCTCGACCACCTCGCGGCGCGGCTTGCCGTCGATGGCGCAGACCAGGCCCACGCCGCAGGCGTCCCGCTCCGAGGACGGATCATAGGCGTGCGCGTCGATGAGCTTCTGGCGCTCGCTCTGATACCGGTCGAGATCGAAGTTACTGGACACCCTGCCCTCCCTGACGGGCCTTGGCGACCTGGTCCACGAGGACGTCGTAGATCCGGTCGACGGAAACGGTGAAGACGCGACCCTTGGCGCTGCGCCACTGCTGGTAGCCTTCCTCGAAGTTCGGCGAGATCGGGATGGGCCCCCCGGCCGGCGTCGGGCAGGAGGCGCTCAGGACACCGGCGTCGATGGCTGCGTGGGCCAGTTCGGGCAGGCCGGACTTTGGCGACCGGTTGTAGATGCTGACGCTGACCACGATGCGGCCGTCGGTGTGGGTCTCGATCCGGCCGATGGTCACGTAGAGCTTCCTGTCGGGGCCGGTCGATTGGCACTTGAGCGTCTTGCCGACCTCGAGCTCGGTAACGGTCGCCGTGGCCAGGGTCGGAGCCAGGCAGAGCGTGCCGGCCAGTGCGAGAAGGGCTGGTTTCATCGCTGTCACTCCGCCGCGACCAGGACCGGGGCGTCCGCCTCGGCCTTGGCTTGCAGGTAAGCGTCGATGGCTTCGGCCGCGTCGCGGCCGTCGCGCAGGGCCCACACCACGAGCGAGGCGCCGCGGACGATGTCGCCGGCGGCGAACACGCCATCGAGGTTGGTCATCTGGGTACGGAAGTCGATCTTCACCGTGCCCCACTTGGATACCTTCAGCTCGGGCTGGCCGAACAGGGTCGGCAGGTCCTCGGGATCGAAGCCAAGGGCCTTGATCACCAGCTGGGCCGGCAGATCAAAGTCCGCCCCCGGCACTTCCTCCGGCGCCTGACGGCCCGAGGCGTCCGGAGCGCCCAGCCGCATGCGCGCGGCCTTCACGCCGGTGACGCCCGAGGCGTCGCCCAGCACGGCGCGCGGCGCGGCCAGCCATTCGAACACCACGCCCTCTTCCTCGGCGTGGGCGACCTCGCGCATCGAGCCCGGCATGTTGGCCCGGTCGCGGCGATAGAGGCAGGTCACGGACTTCGCGCCCTGGCGGACGGCGGTGCGCACGCAGTCCATGGCGGTGTCGCCGCCGCCGATCACCACCACGTCCTTGCCGGCGGCGTTGAGGGCGCCGGTGTCGAACGCCTCGACCTCGTCGCCCAGGCCCTTGCGGTTGGAGGTGATCAGATAGTCGAGGGCGGCGACCACGCCGCTGGAGCCGACGCCGGGGGCGGTCAGCTCGCGGGCCTTGTAGACGCCGGTGGCGATCAAGAGGGCGTCATGGCCGGCGCGCACATCCTCGAGGCTGGCGTCGCGGCCGACTTCGAAGCCGAGCTTCAGCTGGACGCCGCCGTCGGCCAGGCGCTGGGTGCGGCGCTGCACGACCTCCTTCTCCAGCTTGAAGCCGGGGATGCCGTAGATGAGCAGGCCGCCGGCCCGGTCGTGACGGTCGTAGAGGGTGACCTGGTAGCCCTTGCTGCGCAGCAGGTCCGCCGCGGCGATGCCGCCGGGGCCCGCGCCGATGATGCCGACCGATTGGGTCAGCTCGCGCGCCGGCTTCAGGGGCGCGACCCAGCCTTCCTCCCAGGCCTTGTCGGACAGGTATTTCTCGACCGAGCCGATGGTCACGGTGCCGTGACCGGACTGCTCGATAACGCAATTGCCTTCACACAGACGGTCCTGCGGGCAGATGCGGCCGCACACCTCCGGCATGGCGCTGGTCGCCTGCGAGAGGTCATAGGCTTCGCGGATCCGCCCCTCGGCCGTCATCCGCAGCCAGTCGGGGATGTTGTTGTGCAGCGGGCAGTGGGTCTGACAGAAGGGCACGCCGCACTGCGAGCAGCGCGAGGCCTGCTCGGTCGCCTTGGCGTCGATGAACTCGGCGTAGATCTCGTGGAAGTCCTTCGCACGGGCTTCGACGTCGCGCTTGGCGGGCATGCCGCGCTCGACTGTCACGAATTTGAGCATGCGCTCGGCCATTGGCCTGCGGCCCTTTCGACGCCTGGTTACGGGAACAGACAGGGGCCATACACTGACGGGGGCGGCTCGCAAATATGACAGTCTACAAAGTGGACATCAAAATCCCGTGTCTGGTGAACGGGCGTAAGCGGAATGTCAGCGCGATGAAATATAGTCCATTTTATGGATGAACCTCACGTTTACCACGAACGTGGCGCCCTGCGCCGACCAGGAGAAGCTCCATGCATGATTGGCTGATGGCCGTGGTGCTCGGCATCGTCGAGGGCCTCACCGAATTCATTCCGGTCTCCTCGACAGGGCATCTGCTGCTGGCCAGCCAGGTCCTGGGCCTGAAGGAGCCCTTCTGGGGCACCTTCAACGTGTTGATCCAGCTGGGCGCGATCCTGGCGGTGGTGGTCCTCTACTTCGCGCGGCTCTGGAAGGTGCTGGTCACCCTGCCGACCGACCCCCATTCGCGCCGCTTCGCCCTCAGCGTCCTGGTCGCCTTCATCCCCGCGGCGGTGCTGGGTCTGGGGCTGCACCACTTCATCAAGACAGTGCTGTTTGAGAGCCCGCAGCTGATCTGTTGGGCCCTGATCGTCGGCGGCGTGGTGCTCTGGGCGATCGACCGCTTCGAGCCCAAGCCTCGCCACACCGACGCCATGCGCTATCCCCTCTGGACCTCGCTCGGAATCGGGGTGGTCCAATGCCTGGCCATGATCCCCGGCGTCTCGCGTTCGGGGGCGACGATCACCGGCGCCCTGCTCATGGGCGGCGACAAGCGCTCGGCGGCCGAGTTCTCCTTCTTCCTGGCCATCCCCACCATGGTCGGGGCCTTCGCCGTCGACTTCTGGGAGAACCGCAAGACGCTGGACACCCACCACCTCGACATCATCGCCGTGGGCTTCGTGGTGTCCTTCATCGTGGGCCTGGTGGTGGTTCGCGGCCTGCTGGGCTTCGTGCAGAAGCGCGGCTACTGGCCCTTCGCGGTCTGGCGGATCGCCGTCGGTGCGTTGGGATTGATCTTCCTGGTCGGCCACGCCTGATTGCGTCCTTCGAGACGTCCGCTGCGCGGGCTCCTCAGGATGACGAAATTCGCGGACTGCCCTGAGTTCGTCATGGTGAGGAGCGGCCGCTAGGCCGCGTCTCGAACCACGCAGGGCGCCAAGCGAACTTGCGAAGAAACTGTCGCACGCCGCCGCTATCCATTGACCCCCCTGGGCCTGAGCCCATATGGGCTCCATCCCGCCGCGCCCCCGCGCCGGCGCTCTTCTGTTTCCCCCAGCGAGGTAGGCCGAAATGACCGCCGACACCGCCGTGAGCAATCGCAAGGCCGAGCTTCTGGCCGACGTCGTCGAGCACGTCGACATCACCCAGTACGACGCCCGACCCGTCATCGACGCCATGCGCAAGATGAGCTTCTCCTCGCGCGACACGGCGCGT
>CAZTMF010000425.1:0-3462 GCA_964614675.1 uncultured Caulobacteraceae bacterium
TGGCCTTCAGCTGCAGGCCGAAGTCGGAGACCTTGGACTTGCGCCGCTGGCCGTGTTGGCCCGGGCCGTAGGAGCGTTGGTTGACCGGCGACTTCGGGCGACCCCAGAGGTTCTCGCCCATGCGACGGTCGATCTTGTACTTCGCCGAATGGCGCTTCGACATGCTTCTCTCTTTTCGTACTCGACGCGCTCCGGCCGCTCCACAAGCGGAGCAGCGATCTCAACGGCGGCGTTCGCGTCACCCGTCATGGGCGCAGGCTAGGCGAAGTGTGAAGCGGTTCGCCGTCCGGACTGCGCCAAACTCGAAACAATTCCACGCCGCCGAGCACGCCCGGCCGCGGGAAAGGGGCGGTGTATGGGGGTTGGACCGCCCGGAGTCAATGTGCCGGCGGCTCAGGATGCGATCGCCCGGCCCGCCTCCAGCGCGGGGGATCCATAGGCCGGACGCGGAGACTCCTCGTCCGCTTCCACCGGCAGCGCGACGTGCACCGTGGTGCCCTTGACGCCCGAGCGTATATCGATCCTGCCGCCCATCTCTCGGATGCGGGCGGTCATGCCAGGGATGCCGACTCCCAGGCGCACCGGTTCGCCGTGCGGTGAGGCCGCGCACATCCCGCGGCCATTGTCCCTGATGATCATGTGCAGCTCGTCGCCGTAGCGGCGGAGGTTGAGCGAGACGCGCCTGGCCTCGGCGTGCCGGTGGACATTGGCCAGGCTTTCCTGGGCGATCCTGAACAGCGCGCGGCGGCGTTCGATCGGCAGGGCGTCTGCTTCCGGGCTGACCTTGGCCAGCACCCGCATGCCGGTGCGCAGGCCGAAGCCGCGGACATACTTCTCCAGCAGGTCGCACAGACCCTGCTGCTCCAGTTCCGGCGGCCTCAGGAGGTAGGTGAAGGTGCGCAGCTCCTTGATCGCCTTGGCCAGGGAGCCACGCATGTCCTCGAGCAGGCTCTGGGTCTCTTCCGTCAGCGTCATCCGGCGCTCGAGCATCCCTGTCATCAGACCGACGGCGACCAGGTGCTGGGTGGTGGAATCATGCAGGGCCTGGGCGATGTTCTTCCGCTCGTCGTCCTGCAGGGTGAGCAGCCGATTGGAGAGCTGGTCGGACTTCAGCTGTGCGAGCTTGCGCAGGGTTACGTCGCGGAACACGCCGCTGACCCGGACCAACCCCCGATCGGCGTCGGACTCCGCGCCGGTGCGCATGACGATCCAGCGCTCCCCCTCGCCGGTGGGGCCGCGCACCCTGAACTCGCTGAGGACCTGCACGTCGACCGACTTCATCGCCTGCTCCAGCGCCGCACGCACGCGCGCCCGGTCTTCCGGATGGACGGCGTTCAGGAACGCGGACGGCGCGTGGTCGGCCTCGGGGCAGAGCCCGAACATCTTGCGGCAGTGCTCCGTCATCCAGAGCAGCCCGGAAGCGCCGTCCCATTGCCAGAGCCCGGTCTCGGTGGAAGCGGCGACGACGTCGATCCGCGCCTCCGAACGCTTCAGCTTCTCCTTGTCCTGCCACAGTTCCTGCATCAGGGCGGCCAGAAGCAGGAGGGGGATGGCGATCACGCTGAGATAGACCTGCAGCGAGACGATGCTGATGGGCGCCGCGCTGGTCGCAAAGGGGCCCGTGCCCGCCAGCGCACGCAGTATGATCGCCGAGGCGGTGACCAGCAGGGAGAGACAGACGCCCCAGACCTGCCACCGCGCCGCCGCCCACAGCAGGATCGGCAGGGGGGCCAGGAGCAGCATGGGTTCGTAGGCGGTGACCGTCACCTTGCCGAACGTCAGATAGATCACCAGGAACAGGATCGCCGACAGGATCGGCACCTCGATCCCGGGCCGCTGGATGTCGCGGCCGATGACGTGGCCCCCGGCGGTCAGGATCATCAGGGGCGTGATGGTGATCGCCGGGAACAGGCTGGCCAGCATCCATTGTCGCCACGACAGCCAGAAGTCGGTGGCCCAGCCCGTCAGCATGTGGATGCAGATCACCAATGCGCTCGCGACGGCGGGGACGGCGAGCGCCGCCACGAGGATGAAGACCAGAGTCCCCCTGAAGCTGTCGAACCGTACAGGCCCCTTGCTCGCGCGTTGGACGGCGACGGCGGTGGCGACCACCACCAGAACATTTCCGAAGATCTGTGTCGCCGCGACCAGCAGGTCGGGGTGGCGGGTGTCGATGGAGGCCACGAGGCCGAGATGGGTCGGCATCAGGCCGAGCAGGTAGGTCCACCATTGGCGGACCGGGGTGAGCAGGAGGACCCCCACGAGAAAGGCGTTCGCCGGCCAGACGATCGAGAACCCCGAAGGCGGAACCCGCAGGACCGTCCCCACGGCGGCCAGGCCGTAATAGCCGAACGAGACGACCGCGACCCAGGCCGCGCGCTGGGCGAGGCTGCCTATCCGCGGCGTCAGGATCGCTGCCGCCTGATCCATGGTGATGCTTGCCATCGCCCGGCACAGCCCGCCTAGACCCCCTCGGCGAGCGCCCCCAAATTTCCGTTTATACTACTATAGGGTATCTGACGCAGCTCTACACGTAGACGTTACTTTGCCTAGGCGGTCCGAGGTCAGTCTCCCTCGGCGCGCCGCTTAGCGGCAAGCTTTTCCAGCACCTTGCCCCGTCCTTTGGAAAGCGCCGTGATCACGCCACGCAGCGTCCGCACTTCCTGGTCGGACAGGCCCGCGCGGGCCAGTATGGCCCTCAGGTTGTTGATCATGCTGGGCGTCTTTTCGGGCGGGTGGAAGAAGCCCGCTGCGTGCAGTTCGTCCTCGAGCTGGCCGTAGAGACCCTGCAGGGCCGCCTGGCCCGCGGGATCGGCGCGGTTCTTCTCGAAGGTCTCTGGCGGGCGGTCCAGCACCGCCGCGCGCCATTCGTAGGCGGTGAGCACCACCGCCTGCGCGAGGTTCAGCGAGCGGAACCTCGGATCGACCGGGATGGTGACCACCCCCTGGCAGAGCGAGATGTCGCGGGTCTCCAGCCCCGCCCGCTCGCCGCCGTACAGCAGGGCGATCTTCTGGCCCGCGCCCGCCGCGGCGTGCAACTGGGCGGCCGCCTCGCGCGGGGTCATGACAGGGAGGCGCAGCTCGCGCGGGCGGGCGGTGGTGGCCAGCACGACCTGCATGTCGGCGACGGCGTCCTCGATGCTGGCGAACACGCGCGCGTCGTTCAGCGGCCAGTCGGCTCCGGAAGCCGAGGCCCAGGCCCGATCCTGGGGCCAGCCGTCGCGGGGACGCACCATCCTGAGGTCCGAGAGCCCGAAATTGGCCATGGCCCGGGCGACCGCGCCGATGTTCTCGGCGAGCTGAGGCTCGTTCAGGATGACGGCGGGGGGCGTGAGGTCTAGGTCGGACAAATCGAGCGGAGGATTAGAGGCCCATGTCCGACCTGTCACGCGATCAAGCCGAACGCTTCGCCATCCGCGAGGTGGTCGAGAACTGGGCCCTCTGGCGCGACGCCGGCGACTG
>CAZTMF010000426.1:0-3451 GCA_964614675.1 uncultured Caulobacteraceae bacterium
CCGCGCCGCCCAGGATGAAGCCGCGCGCCTCGATGCCGGCGACCTTGTCGATCTTGCGGCCGGCGAAGGGCTGGACCAGCTCGTCCACCGCCCGCCGGAACGCCCTGGCGTCGCCCAGCAGGGTGGTGATGTCGCGGAACATGATCCCGGGCTTGGGATAATCCGGAATGGTGCGGATCGCGGTCTTCAGGTCCATGCGCGCCCCTCTGGTTGGCCGCCGAGGCTTAGCAGGAGAGCCGAGGCCTTGGCGAGGCGGCGTTCAGCGCCCCAGCACCCGCCCGGCCACGGCGTCGAGCTTCTTGACCAGGTCCGGATCGCGGGCGTCGGGCGCGGTGACGATGGCGAAGTCCAGGCAGGTGTCGATCGGCGAAGGATCGCGCGGGCCGGTCAGCTTGCCGGCCAGGCGGCGGACCACCTCGCGGGCCTTGGCGGCGTTGTCGGCCAGCACCTTGAGCACGTCGCCGATCTCGACCGGGCCGATCTCCTCGTGCCAGCAGTCGTAGTCGGTGACCATGCAGACCGAGGCGTAGGGCAGCTCGGCCTCGCGGGCCAGCTTGGCCTCGGGCATGTTGGTCATGCCGATCACGTCGCAGCCCCAGGAGCGGTAGAGGAAGCTCTCCGCCTTGGTGGAGAACTGCGGCCCCTCCATGCAGAGGTAGGTCCCGCCCTCCACCACCGGCACGCCGGCGCCACGGGCGGCCGCGGCGGCCAGGCCCGCCAGGCGCGGGCAGACCGGATGGGCCATGGAGACGTGGGCGGCTACGCCGTGGCCGAAGAAGGTCTTCTCGCGGGCGAAGGTGCGGTCGATGTACTGGTCGACCGTCACGAAGGTCCCGGGCGACAGCTCCTGCTTCAAAGAGCCCACGGCCGAGATCGAGAGGATGTCGGTGCAGCCGGCGCGCTTCAGGGCGTCGATGTTGGCGCGGGCATTGATGTGGGTGGGCGTGATCCGGTGGCCCCTGCCGTGGCGCGGCAGGAACACCAGCTTGACGCCGTCGATCTCGCCGAAGGTCAGATCGTCGGAGGGGTCGCCCCAGGGCGTCGGGATGTGCTGCGCACGGCGGCCCTCCATGCCCTCGATGTCATAGAGGCCGGTGCCGCCGATGATCCCGAGCACCCATTCGGACATGGTGGCTGGCTAGTGTTCGATCCGCCGCCAGATGCGCTTGTAGCTGGCGTAGACGATGCCGGCCAAGAGCAGCAGGTAGATCAGCACCGAGAAGCCCACCTGCTTGCGCTCGACCTGGTGCGGATCGGACGCCCAGGCCAGGAAGGCCACGACGTCATAGGCTTCCTCGTCCGTGGTGGCGTGGACGCCATCGTCGAAGGTCACGCGGTTCGGCGTCAGCTGGAACGGCATGGCGATGAAGCCGCCCTTGGGGACGGGCCCAGCGCCGTGCCAGAAGGCGCCCAGGTCGCCCGGCATATAGGGGTTGTAGGCCTTGCCGGGCGGCACGGTCAGGCCGGGCGGCGGCGGCGAATAGCCGGTCAGCAGCGAATAGACGTAACGCGGGCCGCCATCGCGGGCCAGGGTGATCACCGACAGGTCCGGCGGCAGGGCGCCGCCGTTGGCGCCGCGCGCGGCGTACTCGTTGGCGAACGGGTTCCTGAAGACGTCGGCCGGCGTGGCCGGGCGCTGGATCGCGTCGCCGGTGTCGGAGTCGATGTCCGCGATCTTGAAGTCGGCGGCGATGGCCTTGACGTAGGGGTTGTCGGCCGGCTTGACGCCCGCCTTGAAGAAGGGCCCGCCCGGCTCGCCCAGCGAGTAGTAGTGCACCAGGTCCATCGCGTGACACGACGAACAGACGTCGTGATAGACCTTGTAGCCCCGCTGCAGCTGTTCGGTGTCGAAGGTCCCGAAGGGGCCCTCGAAGCTCCAGTGGACGTCCTTCGGCTCCTGGGCGGTGGTGGCGGCATGGGCGGCCCCCGCGAGGCTGAAGCCCAGCGCGGCGACGAGTACAAGCGCTTTGCGCAGCATTGGCCGTAGCCCCCTTATTCGGCCGGAGCCACGAGGCCGCCGTCAGGCAGCACGGGCGTTGAAATGGAGTCTGGCACCGGCAGCGTCTTCTCGCGCCAGCCGGTGATCGGCATGATCAGCCAGAAGAAGGCGAAGTAGTAGGCCGTCAGCACCCGCGAGAGCCAGACGTAGCTGTTGATGTTGTTGTCGCCCAGGGTGAAGCCGATGTTCGCGTTGGGGATCAGCGGCTTGTCCGGCGGGTTGGCGCCGCAGATCGCCAGGCCCAGGCAGACGACGAAGAAGATCACGAAGAACCAGCGCATGGTCGGCCGGTAGCGCATCGACCGCACCTTGGAGGTGTCGAGCCAGGGCAGCAGGAACAGCGAGACCAGCGAGCCGAACATGGTCACCACGCCCAGCAGCTTGTCCGGCACCGCCCTCAGCATCGCGTAGAAGGGCAGGAGGTACCACTCCGGCACGATCTCCGGCGGCGTCTGCAGCGGGTTGGCCTGGATGTAGTTGTCCGGCCGGCCCAGCGAGTGCGGCAGGAAGAACACGAACACCGCGAACAGGATCAGGTAGACCACCACCGCGAAGCCGTCCTTCACCGTGTAGTACGGATGGAAGGGCACCGTGTCCCTCAGGCTCTTCACATTGACGCCGAGCGGATTGTTGTTGCCCGGCACGTGCAGCGCCCAGATGTGCAGCCCCACCACCGCCGCGATCACGAACGGCAGGAGGTAGTGCAGCGAGAAGAAGCGGTTGAGCGTGTAGTTGTCGACCGCGGGGCCGCCCAGCAGCCAGGTGTGGATCGCGTCGCCGACGATCGGGATCGCGGTGAAGATGTTCGTGATCACCGTCGCGCCCCAGAAGCTCATCTGGCCCCAGGGCAGGGTGTAGCCGAGGAAGGCCGTCGCCATCATGAGCAGGTAGATCACCATGCCCAGGATCCAGATCATCTCGCGGGGGGCCTTGTAGGAGCCGTAGTAGAGGCCGCGGAAGATGTGGATGTAGACGGCCAGGAAGAACATCGAGGCCCCGATCGCGTGGAAATAGCGAAGGAACCAGCCGTAGGGCACGTCGCGCATGATGTGCTCGACGCTCTTGAAGGCGAGGCCGGTGTCGGGGACGTAGTGCATCGCCAGCACGATGCCGGTGACGATCTGGATGCCCAGGCACATGGCCAGGATGCCGCCGAAGGTCCACCAGTAGTTCAGGTTCTTCGGGGTCGGATAGTCCATCAGCTCCGCCTGGAAGCGGAGGATCGGCAGGCGCGCGTCCAGCCAGCGGGTGAAGGCCGACTTCGGCTCGTAGGTGGAATGTCCGCTCATCGTCAGCCGATCTTGACCTTGGTGTCGGAGAGGAAGGAGTAGTCCGGCACCGCCAGGTTCTTGGGAGCCGGGCCTTTGCGGATGCGTCCGGAGGTGTCGTACTGCGAGCCGTGGCACGGGCACAGCCAACCGCCGTATTCGCCCTGACCGAAGGTCGGCACGC
>CAZTMF010000427.1:0-3446 GCA_964614675.1 uncultured Caulobacteraceae bacterium
AGATGTCCGCCACGATCCTGAGCGAGGGCTCGGGCGGATAGATGTAGGTGTTGCGGACCATGAACTCCTTCAGGATGTCGTTCTGGATCGTTCCTGAAAGCTGCTCGGGGGCGACGCCCTGCTCTTCGGCGGCGATGATGTACAGCGCCATGATCGGCAGCACCGCGCCGTTCATGGTCATGGACACGCTGATCTGGTCCAGCGGGATGCCGCCAAACAGCGTGCGCATGTCGTAGATGGAATCGATGGCCACCCCGGCCATGCCGACGTCGCCCTTCACCCGCGGATGGTCGGAATCGTAGCCTCGGTGGGTGGCCAGGTCGAAGGCCACCGACAGCCCCTTCTGCCCGGCGGCGAGATTTCGCCGGTAGAAGGCGTTGGAGTCCTCGGCCGTGGAGAAGCCGGCGTACTGGCGGATGGTCCAGGGATTGGTCACGTACATGGTTGGGTACGGACCGCGGATGTAGGGCGGCAGGCCGGGGTAGCCAGGGTCCGGCGCCTTCGACATCTCGACCGGGCGAACGGCGTCGAAATCGAGCGCGGCGAAGTCGGGAAAGTCGCTCATGGCTCGAGGTCCCCAGCCACCTGTTCCGCCACCGTCGAAAGTTGGACGGGTTGTAGCGGTGGACAGCGGCTGTTGGGCCCGGGCGCGCCGACATCGGCCGCCGGCCGCCCGGGAATTGCGGGCTCGACCTGGACCGGCAGGGGCTCCGGATCGGTGAAGTCGGTGACGCCCAGGATCGGACGGCGCCCCTCTTCCAACTCCGATTCCCGCCCGGCGCGCGTCTTGGCGACCTCGTCGGAGATGAATCCCGACGTCAGAGCTGCGGACAATCCGCCCTGCCGTTCAATGGCCTGGAAGAACAACCAGCTCTGCCGTGCGAGCTGATCCGTCAGACTCTCCATGGCCCAGGCGCCGGCTGCGGGATCGCCGATGCGTCCAAGGCCCGCCTCTTCCAAAAGGATCAGCTGGGTGTTGCGCGCCAGCCGCCGCGCACGCTCGGCGGGCCGGCCCAGGGCGTCGGTGAAGGCGCCCAGCACCACGGCGTCGGCCCCGCCCACCGCGGCGGCGAACCCGGCCAGGGTCAGGCGCAGGAGATTGGTCCAGGGGTCCGCCGCGGTCAGCATCCGGTGCGAGGATCGCGCCTCGATCCGGGCTGGCGCCTCGACGCCGCAGGCGGCAGCGATCCTTGCCCAGATCCGCCGGGCGGCGCGGAGCTTGGCGACCGATACGAGCACCTCGGCGTCCGCCGACAGGCCAATGACGATCCTGGCGAAGCCCGCCTGCAGCGGCAGCCCCGCATCGGCCAAGGCCCTGGCGTAGGCGACAGCCGCCGCAGCCGCCATGCCGAGCTCGTGAGCCGGCGAGCCGCCCGCCTCGTGCGACGCGCGGCCCGACGCCAGGAACAACGACGCCTCCGGATAGGTCCCGGCGAGCGATGCGGCGATCTCGGCCGCGCGGGCAAGGTGCGCCTCGATGGAGCCCGGGCTTTCGCCGGCGACCGCGAAGGCGCCCAGCGGATCCAGGTGAAGGGCCAGCTTCGCCGACGGCGCGCCTTTGGCGGCTCCGGCCAGCCAGTCGGCGGCGAGCGGTCCCAGCAACCCGGCGTCCAGCGCCACGGGCGCAGCTTCCAGCACGACGCCATCCAGCGCCTGGGCCATGTCCGCCGCGGAGGCTACGGCTTGGGCCCCCAGCAGCAGCGAATTCGCGCCGCCGCCCAGCGCCGCAAGGGCCAGGGCGTTGGCCTCCGCCGCATTGGCCGCCGCGATCGATGCGCGGATGTCCCAGCCAGCGTCGGCGCGCACCGGGCCCAGTTCGGGCGCGGCGTCGTAAAGCGGCTCGATGTCGAGGCCGTCCACGGTGTGGGCGGCGAGGCTTTCGACCGGCGCGCCCTTGAGGGTCTTCAGCGCCGCCTTCAGCCAGGCCTCGCGGCCCGGGGATCCGACGGCTGGGGTGGTCTTGTTCGCCATCGGCCGCCCTTCAAGCAGAAGCTTGCCCCCCGCGCCATGGATTTGGGAAATCCCCAGTCGCGAAGCTCGGGGCCGGCTGATAGACCGGTTCCGTCCAGAACGGGAGGCCGGTCCTTGCGCACGGTGGACCACTACATCTCGGGCGCCCGCGTCGGCGGCCGCTCAGGCCGCTATGGCGACATCTTCGAGCCCAACACCGGCGAGACCCACGGCCGCGTGGCCTTCGCCACCGACGACGAGATCGACGCGGCGGTCCGCTCCGCCGCCGAAGCGCAACCGGACTGGGCGGCGGTCAATCCGCAGCGCCGGGCGCGGGTCATGTTCGAGTTCAAGCGCCTGGTCGAGGCGCGGATGGAGGAGCTGGCGGGCCTGCTCTCCTCCGAGCACGGCAAGGTGCTGGCCGACAGCAAGGGCGATATCCAGAGGGGCTTGGAAGTCATTGAATTCGCCTGCGGAATCCCACACGCCCTGAAGGGCGAATACACCGAGTCCGCCGGCCCCGGGATCGACGTCTATTCCATGCGCCAGCCGCTGGGCGTGGTCGCCGGGATCACCCCGTTCAACTTCCCCGCCATGATCCCGATGTGGATGTTCGGCGTGGCCATCGCCTGCGGCAACGCCTTCATCCTGAAGCCGTCCGAGAAGGACCCGTCGGTGCCGGTGCGGCTGGCCGAGCTGATGCTGGAGGCCGGCGCGCCCCCGGGGATCCTAAATGTGGTGCACGGCGACAAGTCGGCCGTCGACGCCATCCTGGCCCACCCCGGCATCTCGGCGGTGAGCTTCGTCGGCTCCTCAGACATCGCGGCCTATGTCTATGCCACCGGCGCGGCGCACGGGAAGCGCGTGCAGGCCATGGGCGGGGCCAAGAACCATGGCGTGGTGCTGCCCGACGCCGATCTCGACCAGGCGGTGAAGGAGATCACCGGCGCGGCCTTCGGCTCGGCCGGCGAACGCTGCATGGCTCTGCCTGTCGTGGTCCCCGTGGGCGAGCGCACGGCCGGAGAGCTGCGCGAGCGGCTGGTCGACGCCATGGCGGCGCTCAAGGTCGGGGTCTCGACCGATCCGGACGCCCAGTACGGCCCGGTGGTCTCGGCCGCGCACAGGAAGCGCATCACCGACTACATCCAGCTGGGCGCCGACGAGGGCGCCGAGCTCGTGGTCGACGGGCGGGACTTCAGGCTCCAGGGCTTCGAGAACGGTTTCTTCGTGGGACCCACACTGTTCGACCGGGTGAAACCCGGGATGCGCACCTACCAGGAGGAGATCTTCGGGCCGGTGCTGCAGCTGGTCCGCGCCGACAGCTTCGAGGAGGCGCTCGCCCTCCCCTCGCGCCACCAGTACGGCAACGGCGTCGCCATCTTCACCCAGAGCGGCCGCGCCGCCCGCGACTTCGCGGCCCGGGTCCAGGTCGGCATGGTCGGCATCAATGTGCCGATCCCGGTGCCCGTCGCCTACCACTCCTTCGGCGGCTGGAA
>CAZTMF010000428.1:0-3446 GCA_964614675.1 uncultured Caulobacteraceae bacterium
CTGGAGCCGATCGAGGAGGTGGTGATCGACCTCGACGACGAATTCGCCGGCGTGGTCATCGAGAAGCTTTCGGCGCGCAAGGCCGAGATGAAGGACATGCGCCCGGCCGGCGCGGGCAAGACGCGCCTGACCTTCCATTCGCCCTCGCGCTCGCTGATCGGCTACCACGGCGAATTCCTCACCGACACCCGCGGCTCGGGCGTCATGAACCGCGTGTTCCACGCCTACGAGCCCTATCGCGGCGCCATCGAAGGCCGCCGCAACGGCGTGCTGGTCTCCAATTCCGACGGCGAGACCTCGGCCTACGCCCTCTGGAACCTCGAAGAGCGTGGCGTGATGTTCGTCGGCGCCACCGAGAAGACCTACCAGGGCATGATCATCGGCGAGAACTCCCGCCCCGACGACCTCGACGTCAATCCGATGAAGGCCAAGCAGCTGACCAACATCCGCTCGGCCGGCAAGGACGAGGCGATCCGCCTGACCCCGCCGCGCCGGCCGACGCTCGAACAGGCCATCGCCTATGTCGAAGAGGACGAACTGGTCGAGGTGACGCCCAAGGCCATCCGCCTGCGCAAGCGCGTGCTGAACCCGAGCTTCCGCAAGAAGCGCATCAAGGAAGACGCCTGACGCCTGGCGGCAGGCTTCTTCTCGGGCGACGCGACGCTAGTGGGCGGCCGCCAGGCCTGCGATAAGCTCGCCGCCTGTCTCCACATGGATGGCTGAAGGCTTCATGACGTCGCCCAGGGGCTCGGCGCGGCCGCCGAGGCACTTGGCGAGGAACTGCTCCGCCACCCCGAAGAAGGCCAGGTTGTCCTCCGGACGCTGGAAGCCGTGGCCCTCGTCCGCGGCCAGGAGATAGGTCACGGGTATGCCGTTGGCCTTCATGGCGGCGACGATCTGGTCGGCCTCGGCCTGCTTGACGCGAGGGTCGTTGTTCCCCTGGCCGATCAGCAGGGGCCGCTTGATGTTCGATGCGGCGAACACCGGCGAGCGGGCCTTGAGCAGGGCCACGCCCTCGGGAGTCGAGGGATCCCCCATCCGCTTGTGGAACAGGGCGATCTGCGGCAGCCAGTAAGGCGGGACCGTCGCCAGCAGGGTGTTCAGGTTGGAAGGCCCGGCGAGGTCGACGCCGCAGGCGAAGGCCTCCGGCGTGAAGGCCAGCGCCGCCAGGGTGGCGTAGCCGCCATAGGAGCCCCCGAGGATCGCGACCTTGCCCGGCTGGGCGATCCCCTGCTTCACAGCCCAGGCCTCCGCGTCCAGCAGGTCGTCCTGCATCTTCGCGCCCCACTCGTGGTCGGCGGCCGCGATGAAGTGCTTGCCCAGGCCCGTCGAGCCCCGGAAGTTCACCGACAGCACCGCATAGCCGCGGCTGGCCAGCCACTGGTGCAAGGTGTCGTAGCCATAGCCGTCGCGCGCCCAGGGCCCGCCGTGCACGACCAGCACCATGGGCAGGGGGTGGCTCGGGCGGCCGGTCCGTTTCGGATCCGCGCCCGGCGGCAGGGTCAGGTAGGACACCAGGGTCAGGCCGTCGCGCGCCTTGAGCTCCAGCGGGATCATGGGCGCGAGGGCCACGCCTTCGAGTTCGGGACGGCCGACATAGAGCCGGGTCAGGGCCTTGGTCTTGCGATCGTAGAGCCAGGCCTCGGCCGGATGGGTCGGACCGGCGACGCCCACGACCCACTTGTCATCGGCCCAAGTGCGCGACCCGACGCCGAAGTCGTCGCCGAAACGGGCGCGCAGAAGGTCGAGGTCCGGCTTGATGGCCGGGTCCAACACGCGCCAGTCCGGCTTCAGATAGTTGACCGAATAGGCCTGGACACGTCCGGACTGCGGATCGCCGAGGGCGCCGCCGATGTCGGCCCGCGGATCCTCGCCCAGCAGCGTCTTTGCGCCGGTGGCCACGTCCTGGGCGTAGAGGGCGGCGGTGTCGCGGCCGCGCGAGTCGATCCAGTAGAGGGTCTTGCCGTCGCGGGTGAAGCCCGCGGGACTGGTGGTCTGGGAATCCTCGAAGGGGATGGTCTCGAAGGGCTTGGCCTCGGCCTTGCCATCGACGACCCGGAAGATCTCGAGCTGGCCGTCCGGCCGCTGGCGGAGCGCCATCCTCACATTGAGCGCGTTATCCGCCAGATAGCCCGCGTAGCCGGCGTCGTTCTGGAACACCGGCGTGACCGCGCCGGTCTTCAGGTCGAGGCTCAGGACGTCGAACAGGCGCGGATCGCGGTTGTTGGCCTGGATCAGCACCCGGTCCGGCACGTCGTGGCTGACACCGAGGACGCCCACCCGGGTCTTTTCGAAGTGCGTCAGAGGCCGGCGCGCGCCAGTCGCCACGTCGACGCCGAAGAGCTGGAAGTTCTCATCCCCGCCGTTGTCGGTGGCGTAGAGGATCATCGAGCTGTCCTGGGACCAGAAGTATCCCGCCACCGGGCGCTTGGCCTCGTCGGTCAGGACGCGGGCCTTGTCGGGCGCATCGAGCGGCGCGACCCAGACGTTCAACACCCCTGCCTTGGGCGCCATCCAGGACAGCCAGCGGCCGTCCGGGCTGAGCCGGCCGGCGGTCTTCACCGGATTGCCGAAGAAGGAGGTGCGAGGCGTCAGCGGCGCCGGCGCGCCCTGGGCGTCGGCGAGATTCGGCCCGGCCAGCGCGAGGGCCAGCAAAGCAGCAGCGGTGAACTTCAACATTCTCCCCTCCCTTGCAGTCTTCAGTCAGTCCAGTTGCGGCGGACTTCCTTACAGAGCTCGCCGGCCGGTCATCCGCCGGCCGACCGGAACATCAGCCTGGCGAAAAGCTCCGCCCGGCTCGGCTGGCCGGCGCTGAGCAGGCTGGCGCGGAACAGGCGGCCCAGGAGCAGCAGCTCCAGCGCCATGAAGACGATCAGGACGGCCCCGGTGCCCAGCATCTCGGGCAGAGGAACGCCGGCGCCCAGCCGGGCCAGCATGGCGAAGGGCGTATAGAGCGGAATCCAGGACAGCACGTGCGGGAGCACCGAATCCGGGCTGCGCACCGTGGCCTGCATGGTGAAGACCACCGGCAGCATGATCAGCATCAGCACCGGCGTCAGGTAGGCCTGGGCTTCCTGCATGGAGTCGCTGAGCGAGCCGATGGCCAGGAACAGCATCGACACGACCAGATAGCCGCTCAGGAAGTAGAATATCAGGGCTCCCACGAGCCAGGGGCTGTCCAGGGCGGTCAGGGAGGGTCGCAGCAGGTCCGACACGAACCCCTGAGCGGCGAAGGCCGCGCCGATGGCGCAGCCGGCCCAGGCCGCCACGATGCAGAGGCCCACGCCGCCGAGACCCAGCAGTTTGCCGTACATCAGCTCTTCCGGGCGGATGCAGGCCAACACCGACTCGATCAGCTTGTTGGAGCGCTCCTCGATCAGGCCCTGGAGCATCAGCGAGCCGGTGGTCAGGGCAGTGATGGGCCTGCCGGACGTGCAATCGCCGTG
>CAZTMF010000429.1:0-3439 GCA_964614675.1 uncultured Caulobacteraceae bacterium
AGAGGTACTTCAGGATGTTGGTTTCCTTCTCCGTCAGCCGGATCTTCTTCTGGCGGGGATCCGTGAGCACCTTGGCCGAAGGCCGGAACTCGTAGGGCCCGATGTGGAACACCGCGTCCTCGGACTGCTCGTGGCTGCGCAGCTGGGCGCGGATGCGGGCGAGCAGGACCGCGAACTTGAAGGGCTTGGTGACGTAGTCGTTGGCCCCGGCCTCCAGGCCCAGGATGGTGTCGGAGTCGGTCGAGGCCGCCGTCAGCATGATCACCGGCGCGCCGATCCCCGCCTTGCGCAGGAGTCGGCAGGTCTCGCGCCCGTCCATGTCGGGCAGATCGACGTCGAGCAGGATCAGGTCGGGCTTGTGCTCGCGCGCCAGGCGCACGGCCTCGCCGCCCGTCGCCGCCTCGGCGGTGCGGAACTCCTCGTGCAGATGCAGCTGCTCGGCGAGGGCGCCCCTGAGGTCCGGATCGTCGTCGACGACGAGAATGGTCTTGTGCTGCGGCATCGGTGAAGCCTCGGCTTACTTCAATTCGGCTCAGCCCGATATAGGATCAAGCCCCCGGTCCTGGCGCCGGAGGGCCGCCCGTGCGTTGATGACAGCGGCGGTGTGATCTCAACAGGAACAATGGCGGCGTGATCTTCGAGGCGACCTCCGACGGCTGGCTTGAGCTCGGACGCGGGCGGCGCGTGCGATGCGCCTTGGGCCGCGGCGGCGTCGCGCCGGCGAAGGACAAGCGCGAGGGCGACGGCAAGACCCCCCTCGGCGAGTGGCCGTTGAGGCGGGTGCTGTACCGGGCCGACCACGGCGGCGGGCCCCAGACCGCGCTGGAGACCCGCGCCATCATGCCGGACGAGGGCTGGTGCGACGCCCCGGACGACCCCCGCTACAACCAGCCGGTCCGGCTGCCCTACCGCGCCAGCGCCGAGCGCCTGTGGCGCGACGATCGGCTCTACGACCTGGTGGTGGTGCTGGGCCACAACGACGACCCGGTGGTCCCATACATGGGCTCGGCGATCTTCCTGCACCTGGCCTCGCCCGACTACCGCCCCACAGAGGGGTGCGTGGCCCTGAGGCGGCCCGACCTGGAAGCCCTGCTCCGTTCGGCTCGGCCCGGCGACGCCTTGAGGGTCGTCGAAAGCTAGCCGGACCGCGGCGGACGAGGCCCGAACAGCGCCGACCCGACCCGCACCGAGGTCGCGCCGAGGCGGACCGCCAGCTCGAAGTCGGCGCTCATGCCCATGGACAACTTCTCCAGCCCGTTGCGCGCGGCGATCTTGGCCAGCAGGGCGAAGTGGGGGGCCGCCGGCTCGTCCTCGGGCGGGATGCACATCAGGCCTTCGATCCGGAAGCCATAGGTCTCGCGGCAAAGGGCGATGAAGGCGTCGGCTTCGGCCGGAAGCGTCCCCGCCTTCTGGGGTTCCTCGCCGGTGTTGACCTGGACATAGAGGCGCGGGACGTGTCCGTGCTTCTGAGCCTCCTCCGCCAACGTCCTGGCCAGACGCTCGCGGTCCAGGGTCTCGATCACGTCGAAGAGCGCCAGGGCGTCGGCGGCCTTGTTGGTCTGCAAGGGTCCGATCAGCCGCAGCTCCAGGCCTTCGCGCCGACCTTCCCAGCGCTGCTGGGCCTCCTGGACCCGGTTCTCGCCGAAGATCCGCTGGCCGGCGGCTACGACGGACTGGACCCGCTCCCATGGCTGCTGCTTGCTCACGGCGACGAGCTGGACATCATCGGGGCGCCGGCCGGCGCCCTCGGCGGCGCGGGCGATCCGCTGCAGGATGTCCTGGCGGGCCAGGGCGGGATCGAAGGGAGCGGCGATGGCGGCGTCGGGCGGCATGGAGGCCCTGCATCGCGCCGCTTTGCGCCTGCAGGCAAGAGCCAAGACGCCGGTGAAGGGCGCAAGGCGCCTCCCGGCCTTGATCTTCATGACCGATCCGGCGCGGGTCCGAGACCCCGAGGCGGTCGCGCAGCGACTTCCAGGGGGGTCGGCCGTGGTGTTCCGGGCCTTCGGTGCGCCCGACGCCGCGCCTCGGGGCCGAAGACTGGCGGCGATCGCGAGGCGGCGGGGCCTGGTGATGCTCGCCGGGGCGGATCCCATCCTCGCCCGCGCCATCGGCGCCGGGGGCGTGCACCTGCCGGAGCGTTCGAGCCATCTGGCGGCCGCGACCCGCCTCGGTCGACCGAGGTGGATCGTCACGGCGGCGGCGCACGACGCGCGGGCCATCCGCCGCGCCTTCGCGGCCGGCGCGGACGCGGTCCTGGTCTCGCCGGTGTTCGAAAGCCGCAGTCCTTCGGCAGGACGGCCGCTGGGGCCGACGCGCTTCGCGGCCCTGGTCCGGGCCGCCGGGGGTCCGGTCTATGCGCTGGGAGGGATCAATGCGGCCACGGCGCGCCGGCTCCTGGGATCGGGCGCGGTCGGGATCGCGGTGGTGGAAGCGCTCTTGGAGCGGTGATCAGAACTTCAGGGCCGTTTCCAGCCGCACCTTGGGATTGGTGTCGGTGGGCAGCGGCGGCTGCGGTCCGTCGTTCATGGCGCCGAGGCGGAACGAGCCGCCGACGCGGAAGGACGGGGTGATCTTGTAGAAGGCGCCGGCCTGGACGTCGCGGTTGTTGAAGGTCTGCGGCAGCCCCAGCTGCTGGTCCATGTCGAGCTTCAGGCCCCACTTGGCCTTCTTGGAATCCCACTGCAGGCTGCGGCGGCCGACCTGGGGCGACCACTGGTTCGCATCGGAGGCGTAGGAGTCGCGGACCGTGAAATTGTCGCCGGCGACGGAGGGCTTGGATTCGGCGTGCGCGACCGCGCCGGCCGCGAAGGTCGCGGCCGCAACGACGGCAAACAGGAGCTTTCGCCCAGTCATACGCAAAACGATCTTACCCCGTAGAACCCCAAGACCGTGGGTGGCCGAAAGCGCGGACAACCCAACGTACTTACCTCGTATTGAATAAATGCAGCGAAACGATGAAGGTCAACGCTCGCCCATGCGGCGAAGGGCCTAATCCAGTCGATCGTTGCGAGTCTGTGTCGCCAGGGCCACGGGAAGTTAACGCCGGGGTCGTCGAAGCTTGGACGCGCAAAAGGTCCATGCGGCGCCATCGACCCCTTGGAGGCTGGACTGTCATGATATAGAGCGGCCTCCGGCGGGTTTGAGGGGCGCGGCCGCGTCGGGCGGCGCAACAGGTCTGGAGCTGAATATATGGGGTGGACGCGTAGGGCCGGTATGGCGGCCATTGCGGGACTGGCCGCAGCATCCCTGGCCGCGTGCTCGCACACGCCGTTCCATGGCGCGCCGAAGTCCTCGGCGAACGCCGCGACTATCGGCGTGAACGGCTATCTGTGGCGCGCCACGCTCGACACCCTGGCGTTCATGCCTCTGGCCACCGCCGACCCATGGGGCGGCACGGTGATCACCGACTGGTACGCCAACCCCGAGAAGCCCGACGAGC
>CAZTMF010000430.1:0-3431 GCA_964614675.1 uncultured Caulobacteraceae bacterium
GGCCACCATGCGGTTGGTGGCGTTGTCGTCGACCACCAGCACATGGATGCCGCGGGTCCGGCCCTCGTCGGCGCCGGCAAGAGCCTCCTCCGCCCGCCGTTCCAGCTGTTCGACCACGAGCTCGAAGGTGACGGTGACGCCTTCGCCGGCGTTGCTGTCGGCGCGGATGGCGCCGTTCATGGCCTCGATGATCCGACGCGCCAGCGCGGGCCCCAGGCCGGTCCAGCCGGCCCGGACCTTCTCCTGCGACAGGGCCGCCGGCTCGAAGATGTTGGCGAGGTGCTCGGGCGCCAGGCCCGGGCCGCCGTCGCGCACGCGGCCCTCAAGCCTTACGCCGCCGGGGACGACGTGGGCCTTCAGGCTGGCCTCCACCGCCCCGCGCCGGGTGGTCTTGACCGCCGCGGCGATGAGATTGTCGAACACCTGGCGCAGCCGCCTGGCGTCGGCCATCACCTCGAGATCGGGATCTCCGTCATAGGAGACCATCACCGCCACTTCGGAGGATTGGGTCTGCCAGTAGCCCTGGATGTCGTCCATCGAGGTGCGCAGGGTCATCGGCTCGGGCTTCGCCTCGAGCCGGCCGGTCTCGCCCAGGGCCAGGTCGATCGCCTCGGCCACCAGGCGCAGCAGCCCTTCGGTGGAGGCCGTGATCGTCTTCACATAGGCCTGGGCGTCGGCGGTCAGGGGCTGGCGTTGCAGGAGGTCGGCGACGGCCAGGATGCCGCTCATCGGCGTGCGGATCTCGCGGCCGAGCATCTCCACGAACTCGCGGCGGATGTCGGCGCCGGAATTGCGCTCGGCGCGCGCCTGCAAGGCTTTCAGCAGCGATCCGCGGGTGATCATGCCGGCGTAGCGGTCGCGCTCGACCAGCACCACCGGCTCGGCGCAGCCGCCGTCGGTGAGCAGCGCGGCCAGGGCGTCCGAGGAGGGCGTCGACGCGGAAAGCGTCCGCGGCGTGGCCATCAGCCGGGTCACCGGCGCGCTGGCCGTTGCGACGGCCTCGTCCGAGGCCAGGACCACCTCGCGGCCGACCACCCCCAGCACCCGCCCGCCGTCGAGCACGACCAGGGCTTCAGGCGTCGCATCTTCCATGAATCGGGCTCGCGCCTGGGCGATCGTGGCGCTCGCATCGATCGGCTCGGGCCGCTCGGCCCAGTGCGCGATACTGGTCATGAAACAGACGCTCGTGCGGATTTGGATCCGGAGGCTAACAGCGGTTCAGTTTTAGAACCGTTAAGCGGACAACCACAGATGGCCCTGCGGCGTTTAGGCCGCGCGCCTCAGGTCTGGCCCTGAACCCAGGCGATAAAGGCCGAATCCGAGAGCGTCTCGTCCACGCGCAACGTCAGGATGCAAGGAACCTCGTAGGGATGCCGCTCATGCAGGAAATCGCGTAGCACGGGGGCGGTTCGGGCCGAGGTCTTCAGGGTCATCGGGACCTCGTTCGAACGCTCGATGGCCCCTTCCCAGCGGTAGATCGAGGTGATCGGGGCGAAGATGTTGGCGCAGGCCGCCAACCGCTCGGCCACCGCCTCGGCGCCCACGGCTTCGGCCTTCTCTGCGTCGGGCCAGGTCGTGTAGAGGATGACGGTTTCCGGCATCGGCGGCTCTCCCAGGCGGCCATACGGCCGAAGGGAAATCGTCGCAGATGAGCCAAGTGCAGCCAACAGACGGCGCTCTCGTCCTATTCTCCGGCGGCCAGGATTCCAGCGTCTGCCTGGCCTGGGCGCTGGATCGCTTTGGACGGGTCGAGACCGTGGGCTTCGACTACGGCCAGCGGCACGCCGCCGAGCTGACCGCGCGTCAGAGGGTCCGCGCGGAGATGGCGGGCCGCTTCCCCGCCTGGGCGGGCCAGCTGGGCGAGGACCGTGTGATCGACATCCGGGCCTTCGGGGCGATCGGCGAGACGGCCATGACCTCCGAACGCGCCATCGAGGTCACCGAGCGGGGCCTGCCCTCCACCTTCGTGCCCGGCCGCAACCTGGTGTTCCTCACCTACGCCGCGGCCCTGGCGGATCGGCGGGGACTGACCCATCTGGTGGGCGGCATGTGCGAGACCGACTACTCCGGCTATCCCGATTGCCGCCGCGACACGCTGGATGCGCTGGAGCGGGCGATCAACCTCGGCATGGACCGCGAGTTCACCATCGAAACCCCGCTGATGCGACTGTCCAAGGCCGAGACCTGGGCCTTGGCGGACCAGCTCGGCGGCCACGCGCTGACCCAGCTGATCGTCGACGAGAGCCACACCTGCTATCTCGGCGACCGGACCCACCGGCATCCCTGGGGCTATGGCTGCGGCGCCTGTCCCGCTTGCCTGCTCAGGGCCCGGGGATGGACCGAGTGGCGCGAGGCCCTGGCGGCGCCATGACCTATAGCGTCAAGGAAGTCTTCCTGACCCTGCAGGGCGAGGGCGGCCAGGCGGGGCGGCCGGCGGTGTTCTGCCGCTTTGCCGGCTGCAATCTGTGGAGCGGCCGCGAACAGGATCGCGAAAAGGCCGTCTGCACCTTCTGCGACACAGATTTCGTGGGGACCGACGGGGAGGGCGGCGGCAAGTTCGAGACGCCCCAGGCGCTGGCGGCGGCCGTCGCCGCGGCGTGGCGTGGCGGCGACGTCGGCAAGCTCGTGGTCTGCACCGGCGGCGAGCCGCTGCTGCAGCTCGACGAGCCCCTGATCGCGGCCCTGCACGCCATAGGCTTCGAGATCGCCATCGAGACCAACGGGACCGTCGCGGCGCCCGAGGGCATCGACTGGATCTGCGTCAGCCCCAAGGCCGATGCGCTGGTGGTGCAGACCCGGGGACAGGAGCTGAAGCTGGTCTACCCCCAGCCCGGGGTCGATCCGGCGAGATTCGAAGGTCTGGATTTCGAGCGATTCTGCCTGCAGCCGATGGACGGTCCGGACCGCGACGCCAACACCCAGGCGGCGGTCGCCTATTGCCTTTCGCACCCGCGCTGGCGATTGAGCGTCCAGACGCACAAATACCTGGGCCTGCCCTGACGGCCAGCGCCGCATTTTTCCCGATGAGCACAGACGTTTTCGAGATCACCAAGGGCGCCAGCTTCGACGCGGCCCACTTCCTCCCGGTCGGCCCCGAGGCCCACCGCTACCGCCGCATGCACGGCCACTCCTTCCGCGTGGAGGCGACCCTGCGCGGGACCGCCGACGCCAGGGACGGCTGGGTCGCCGACCTGGGCGAGCTGGAGACGGCGCTCGGCGCGGCTGCGGCCGCGCTGGATCACCGCGTGCTGAACGAGCAGCCGGGGCTCGAGAACCCGACGCTCGAGCGGCTCTGCCTCCATTTCGCGGAACAGCTGAAGCCGGCGTTCCCGGGCCTCAGCCGGATCGTGGTCGCCCGGCCGTCAGTCGGCGAAAGCTGCGCTCTGGCGCTGGGCTGACGCGACCGGCGCCACGTCCTTGGCGCGGTTGCC
>CAZTMF010000431.1:0-3424 GCA_964614675.1 uncultured Caulobacteraceae bacterium
GTGCGTCCAGTTGAAAGGACCGGCGATGGAGCTCTGGTTCTGCTCGGCGACCGTCAAGGTGTTGTGTGCGGCGGTCCCCCTGAACCAGTCGCGCCACGGTCCACCCGAATGATAGAGATAGGTGCCCGCATCGATCAGGATCGGTTCGCCGTCAAGCGCCAAGGTGAAGGCAAGGGCATCCGCGTGGCCGTGCGCGGCGATGGACAGATAGCCCAGGGGGCCGTGATCGAAGACGAGGTGAAGCTCGTGTCCAGCCCGTCTTTCCCGGACGACAGAATAGCCGCCTTCCACGAACGTCTTCACCCCGTGGTTGTCCGTCGCCTTCTCCGGGGATCCGAAACAGGCGTCGCGGAGCTCGCCCCCGGCCGGTCGCGGAACGGGCGATGGCCCGCCGAGATAGCCTGCGACCGCGGCGGCCACCGACGAGGCATAGGCGTGTTCGTGCGATCCGGTGGACAGGACCCGGCCTTCGTCGTCGTCGCCGATCGCGGGCGTGCGGCCGTCCGGGCCGGCCAGCCAGCCGATGAAGTCAGCGAAGGCGCGAAGGCGCTGGTCGACCCCTGGGGTCAAGGCCCGCCCCGCCGCCCGTGCGACCACCGCACTGAGCAGGATGAACTCGGCGGTGAAGGCGCCGTAGGTCGGCGACTGTTCGGCCCCCACGCCATCGGCGAGGATCTGTTTGTGGGCCTCGTCTTCCAGCACTTTCCGGGCGTGGGCCTCCCGCCTGGCGGCGCCCGGGGCTTCGGGCATGGCCAGGGCGATCAGGAACTCGCCGGCCGCTTCGGCCACGAGGTGGTTGTTCGCCGATGAGAAGCGCGACGGATATCGCGCCATCCAGAAGGCGTGGGCGTTGAGCAGGGTCCGTGCGCGTTCGATCGCGGCCTTCGACATGGCTTCGCCGCACAGCGTGACGGCGACGAGCACGCTGATCGACCTTAGAGCCAGCTCGATGCCGCTGTTCCAGGCAATGCCGCGAAAGGGCGGATTGGCCTCGAACCAGCTGTCGATCGCCTGCTCGACGGCCTCGAGCGCGCGCCGGTCGCGGGACAGGGCGTAATGTGCGGCGAGCGGCTGCAGGAACTGCAGCCGGTTGAACTCCCATACATATTTGATGTCGCCGAGCGTCCGCTCGTGGCGGTAGGAGATGTCGAAACAATAGGCGTCCGCGCCCGGCCAGAGCCCCCCGGTGACCGGGTCCAGCCGCCAGACCTCGGGCGGGAACAACCCGTCCGGCGATCGCTCCGGCCAGCGGACGCCCAGGGCTTCATAACGCCCCGCCAGGACCGCCTGCGCAGCGGCCTCTATCGCGGATCGGGTTCGCTGGTCGGCGTTCGCCAGGAACTGCTCGCGCAGACCCGGAAGCACGGGGATGGGGCCGGGCAAGGCGTACCTGGCCCATCCTTCGAGCTTGCCGCGCGCCCTGGCCCGCTTGGCCTGCTCGCCCGCCCTGGAGACGATCTCCAGCGGGTGCATGGCGCGCAGCCTGTTCAAATACCAGCCTAAGGACATCGCCCCTCGTCGCCCACCCTCGCCTTGGCTGGACCCGAGGCGCGGTCTATCCTAGACCCATCCTGAATTGCCACAGGAGCCGCGGCGTCGCTAGCCTGCCCCACGTTGTTTAGGCGTGGTTGGCAGGGGCTTCTTCAACCGTCGCCTCAGGGGAAGGCGGGCATGCAGAGTTCGTCGGCGCAGGGACCCGGCCAGTCCAAGCGAATTTACGTGGCTTGGAAGAGTGACTGCTTTCGCGGGCGGCAGTCTGCGCACGTTCTGGGCTGCGAGCTGGTCCTGATACATCCATTCCGCTCGCGCGGGTCGCTGGCGACGTTGTGGCGATACGCCGTCAGCTCGCTTCAGACCATCGGCTGCCTGGCGCAGCGGCGGCCGCGTGTCCTGGCCGTGGTGAACCAGCCCCTCCCGCTCGTGCTGATCGCAATGGCCTACGCCAAGCTGTTCGGTGCGGCCCTTGTCCTCGATGGACACTCCAAGGTCTACGACCACTCCGCGCCCGGCTGGCAGAAGTCGGTGTACCGCGCGATCACCCGCCAGGCGGCCCTGACGCTGAACCACAACGAGGACGACGCCCAGGTGGTGACGGCCTGGGGCGGCAAGAGCATCCTGTTCGAGACGCTCTGCTACGTGCTGCCGGTGGCGAAGGTGACGGCCGCCACCGCCGAAAAGCCGTTCATCCTCTGTGTCTGCAGTTTCGCGTCCGACGAGCCCGTGGACGTCATCCTCGAGGCCGCCCGGCAGGCGCCGGAGGTCCACATCAAGGTGACCGGCGATTATCGCAAGGCCAAGCTGACGCCCGAGACCGTCCCGCCCAACGTCGAACTCCTCGGGTTCGTGTCGGTGCAGGACTACTACGACCAGTTCGCCGCCGCGGCGGCGATCCTCACCCTGTCGACCCGCAACTGGATCATGCAGATGGCGGTCGGCGAGGCGCTGCTTCTGACCGTGCCGGTCGTCACCAACCGCTCTCCCGTCCTGGAGCGGGTTCTGGGCGAGGGAGGCGTGTTCGTCGAGATCGACGGGGCGGAGGTGGCCGCCGGCCTGCGCGAAGTGCTGGCGCGCAATGCCGAATACCGCGCCAAGATGGAGCAGGCGCGCGATCAGCAGCGGGCGCGGGTGGAAAGCCGGCTGGCCCAGACGGGCCTCGTCGACGCCGTGCCGCGCCTCGAGCCGGCCCCCGCCGAATAACGACCGGCCCGGACGAGTCGGGTGCGCCGTATTGTCGCGCGCTAACCTGTCATCAATAAATATTAATCGCGTTTGATAAATGTTCCCCGGGGGGCGCGGAGTCGCGTCGTAGCTTTATGTGTGACGGGGCATGCTTAACTATTACAATAACCTTCCTTACATCATACAAAATGCGAACCAGCCTTGGAGTTATACATTAACAGGCAATAACCTTAGATTCGAGGTCAGGCAAGACGACCACTGGGCCCCGGATCCTGCGGGCAAGAACAGGTCGGAGATCTCGGTCCAGAGCAATCTGAACAACTTCGAGTCCTACACCATCCACTTCAAGTTCATGGTGGAGCCCGGGCAGGCGAACACCTCGAGCTGGCTCGCCATCAATCAGATCCACCAGACGGCAGATCCTGGGGAGGCGTCCTACTCTCCGGTGTTCGATCTCGGATTGACGGGCGAGAAGCTCGACATCGAGGTCCGGGCCGACGCCAACGCCCTGAGCCTGGCCTCGCCGCCCACGAAGACCCTCTATGTCGACAGCCAGGATATCACCCGAGGGCAGTGGTACGACATCACCGAGAAGGTGACGATCGATCCCTTCGGCAACGGCGAGGTCGTCGTCAGCCGGGATGGCGTGCAGCTCGTCAGCTATCACGGGGAGGTCGGCTACAACGACGTGGTCGGGCCCTATGCGAAGCTGGGCGTCTACCGGATGCAGTCGCCGGAGACCATC
>CAZTMF010000432.1:0-3421 GCA_964614675.1 uncultured Caulobacteraceae bacterium
CCCAGGTGAACCGCTGGCTGCTCTGGCGCTCGCCGACTCTCGAGCGGCTGCGCAAGCTGGCCCGTCGCGCGGAGCTCCTGAAGTCCTCGGCGCCCTGGATCGCCCTGGTCGGGCCGCCCCTGCTCTACGCATTCAGCCTCGATCGGAGCGAACGCGAAGCGGCCTGACCGCCCGTCAGGGCCTCGCCAGCGTTTCCGACAATCCCTGGGCGGTCCTGGCGATCCGCCGCGCCTCGGCGCGGGCGGCGTCCGTGCAACCCGCATAGAGCGCCTTTCCAGATCCGAAGCCGGCGTTGAACGCCAGGGAGATCCGCGTCTTCAGACCCTGGTCGGCGGCCTCCACCACCAGCAGTTGCTGCATGCGTCTGCGCCAGTATTGGTCCTGGGGCCCCTCGCAGACCTGGCGGATCGCATGGCTCTCGCCGAGGATCCGCGCGAGGTCGACCAGGGCCTGCCGCTGGGCGGGGGCGCGTTCCTGGGCGGAGGCGGGAGCGATGGCGACCATCATGGCCGCCAGCAGGGCGGCGAGACGTCCTGGCCTCACTGCGGCGTCACACGGAAGCGGGCGAGCTCGGTCTTGGGCAGGGACCAGTCGGGCTTGAGGTCGAGGGCCCTGCGGTAGTCGGCATAGGCGCTCTTGAGGTCTCCCAGCCGCTCCTCGGCGATGGCGCGGTTGAAGTAGGCCTTCTCCGGCTCCATCGGATTGAGGGCGAGGCCCCTGTCGATCTCGGCGATCCCCGGCGCATAGCTCCCCTCGCCGATCAGGGCCGCCCCGCGATTGGTCAGGGCCTCAGCCAGGTTCGGCTCCATGCGGAGCGCCGCATCGAAATCGGTTCTGGCGTCCACGAAGGACCGCGACACCAGCCGGAGCACGCCGCGATTGACGTAGGTGGCGGCGACCTCGTGCGGCGACAGGGCCTCGTTCTGGAGCGCCAAAGTGCATTCCTGCACCGCCTCCGACCGCGCCGGGCCATTGCCGGCGGCGCTGCGCGCGGCCGCGGAGCATTCGGCGGCCAGGCCGTTGCCAATGACGGTCACGTCGGCCAGGGCGGCGCCGGCCGAAAGCCACGCCACAGCGGCGGCTGCAAAGGCGATCTGGCGGTTAACGGGCATCACCGCTCAAAATAGCACAAAGTCGTGAGGAGGGCCTCACGTGTCGTGGGCGAAGCGGTCGAGCGCCAGGGCGATGATCCGCTTGGTCTCGGACCAGTAGACCAACCTGACCGCGTCCGCCGCCGGCCAGAAGGCAGCCGCGGCCGCGTCGTCGCCCGCGCGGGGCTCGCCGGTGGTCCACCGGACCGCGTAGTCGACCAGCACATAGTGCCGCTGGGGGAACAGCCCGTCGACGACGTCCAGCAGGCCCAGGATCTCGGCCTCGACGCCTGTCTCCTCCTTCAGCTCCCGCAGGGCCGCGGCCTCGGCTCGCTCTCCCCATTCGATGCGTCCGCCCGGCAGGCTCCATTCGCCGAGCCGGGGCGGCTTGCCGCGCCGGATCAGCAGCACTTCGGGACCGTCCTTGCCTGCGCGCAGGCAGACCACGCCGGCGCAGGGGGTGGGGTGTGCGTCGCTCACCCTAGAAGAGCACCCGCGGATTCATGATCCGGCCCGGGTCCAGCGCCTTCCGGATGGCGCGCAGAGCCTCGACCTCGACTCGGGATTTGTAGAGCAGGGCCTCCTCGGTCTTCATGGCGCCCAGGCCGTGCTCGGCCGAGATAGAGCCGGCATATCGGGCCACTATGTCGTGGACGATGTGCGAGCCCTGGTCCCGCATCGCGGTGTGGGCCGCACCGTCGCCGCCCTCGGGCTGCAGGATGTCGAAGTGGATGTTGCCGTCGCCGACGTGTCCGAAGGACAGCACCCTGGAGCCCGGCGCGAACCGCTCCATGGCCGTGGTGGCCTCGTCGATGAAGGCGGCGATCTTGGAGATCGGGATCGAGACGTCATGCTTCCAGACCGCCCCCTCGGGCTTCTGGGCGGCCGACTGGTGCTCGCGCAAGGACCAGAAGGCCCGCGCCTGCGTCTGGTTCTGGGCCAGGGCGGCGTCGAGCACGAGGCCCTTCTCCAGGCCCGCGGCCAGCACGCGCTCCAGCGCCGCCTCCGAGGCGCCCGGCTCGGCCGAGGCGATCTCGATCAGCACGTACCAGGGATAGCTGCCGTCAAGGGGCTCGCGGGAATCGACGACGTTCCGCATGACGAAGTCCATGCCGAGGCGCGCGATCAACTCGAAGGTCTCGATGGTCCCGCCGCTCTCGTCCTTGGCCAGCTTCAGCAGGGCGACGGCGTCGGCGGGGGTCTGCACCGCTGCGAAGGCGACCGCGCGGGAGGCCAGCAGGGGAAACAGCTTCAGGCTCGCGGCCGTGACCACGCCCAGGGTGCCCTCCGCCCCGATCAGGAGCTGCTTGAGGTCATAGCCGGTGTTGTCCTTCCTGAGCCGCTTCAGCCCGTGGAACACCTCGCCGTTCGGCAGCACCGCCTCCAGTCCCAGCACCAGGTCGCGCATGGTCCCGTAGCGGAGCACCGCCGTGCCGCCGGCGTTGGTCGAGACCAGGCCGCCGATGGTGGCCGAACCCTCCGACGCCAGCGATAGGGGAAAGCGCCGGCCCACCGCCTCGGCCGCCTCGTGCACCAGAGCCAGGGGCACGCCCGCCTCGGCCACGATCACGTCGTCGGTGGGCTCAACCTCGCGGATGGCGCGCAGGCGCTCCAGCGACAGCAAGATCTCGCCCTGGGGGATCTGGCCGGCGACGAGGCCGGTGTTGCCGCCCTGGGGGGTGACCGGAGTCCCGGTCTCGGCGCAGACGCCGATGACGGTGGCGACCTCAGCGGTGGTGCGTGGCAAGACCAGGAGCGGCGTGGTCCCGCTCCAGCGGTCGCGCCATTCCACCAGCTTGGGGCCGAGCCTGGCCGGATCCTGGCTCCAGCCGTCCGGTCCAAGCACGGCTTTCAGGCGCGAGACGACATCGGCGGCGACAGGGGCGGTCATGCGCCGTTTGTACCGGCGGCGGGCCTAGAGGGCGAGGGCCTCGTCAAGCTCGCGCAGGCGCTCGGCGGTGACGGCGGAGGCCGCCGAAATCTCAGGATCGCCCGGCGCCATCGCGGAAAGCCGCTGGTCGAGCGCGGCGCGCAGGCGGAAAAGGTCACGCGCGCGGCTGCGGTGGCCCCGGGCGTCGCGGGCGTCGGCCAGCCGCTCGAGGCCGTTGGACAACCCGCGCAGCGCGGCGAGATCGTTCGGGGCTTCGTCGGCCAGGCCGCGGCGCACGCGGAGGCTCTCCTCGTGCAAGTCGATGGCCTGGTCGAGATGGCCTTCCCGGTCGTGCAGGTCGCCGAGATTGGTGAGGGCGGCGGCAAGGTCGCGCCGGGCCATGACATTGCCCGGATGGGCGGCGGCGCGCCGCCGGGCCAGGTCCAGGGCCTCGCCATAG
>CAZTMF010000433.1:0-3419 GCA_964614675.1 uncultured Caulobacteraceae bacterium
CAGTTCGCGGCCGTGGTCGGCGCCTACGGCCTGACCTGGATCACCCTCGCGGCGGCGGCCGCCTTCGCCGCGCCACTGACCGAATCCGGGCGCCGCGACCGGATCGTCCCGCCGGCCCTGGCGGCGTTGGCGCTGGCCGGACTCTGGATCTCGGGAGAGCTCAGGCTGCGACATGCGGTCGCACCCGACCCCGGAGCGCCGGTGGTCCGCGTCGTCCAGCCCGACGTCAAGGAACAGGCCAAATTCACCGAGGACAACCTCCGCTCGATCTTCTTCCAGTATGTCTCGCTGACCGCCACGCCCGCCCGTCGGGCGCCCGACATAGTGGTCTGGTCCGAAGGGGCTATTCCTCTGTCTGCGGACGAATTGCTGGCCCCTGGCGGCGGTTGGGCCAAGCTCATCCGGCAGTCCCTGCACCCAGGCGAGACCCTGATGTTCGGCGCCTATCGCCTGACCGGGCCGTCATCCAAACCGCGGGCCTACAACAGCCTGATCGCCGTGCGGGCCGAAACCACGGGGCTGAGGGTCACCGGAATCTACGACAAGCACAGGCTCGTGCCGTTCGGCGAATACCTGCCAGCTGAGCAGTTTCTGCAGCCCCTGGGCTTCAAGGACCTCGCCCACCTGTCCGACGGCTTCGATTTCGGCCCCCCGCCCCACCCGATCGCCCCGGACGGCGCGCCGCCGGTGCAGCCCCTGATCTGCTACGAGAGCCTGTTTCCTGACCTTGTCCGCGACGCCGTGAACACCGGGCCGGTCCGGCCGCGATGGATCGTGAACGTCTCCAACGACTCCTGGTTCGGCGTCACCTCCGGCCCGGTCCAGCACCTGAACCAGGCCAGCTACCGCGCCATCGAGGAGGGCATGCCGATCGTGCGCGCCACGCCGACCGGCGTCTCGGCCATCATCGACGCCTACGGTCGAACCATTCCGGGAAAATCGATCGGCCTTGGCGGCAAAGGCCTGATCGACGGACCATTGCCTAGAGCTCTACCGATCACCACCTATGGTCGCACTGGGGAGGCGTCGCTTGGAGGCTTGTTCGTTCTATCCGTCCTAGCTGCGATCAGTCGTCTGCGCGAGATCGTTCTTCGAACGACGATGACAATTCGGTCGCCATGGCGGAAAGACGGGGCCCCGTCGAGGTAATGAGACACTACACATATGAAAGATCAGGGCATCGATACGACGAAGTCCCCCAATCCAGTGGACCTACATGTCGGGGGACGAGTGAGGATGCGTCGCAAGATGCTTGGGGTGAGCCAGGAGCGTCTGGCTGAAGCGTTGGGACTGACCTTCCAGCAGGTGCAGAAGTACGAGCGCGGCGCCAACCGCATCTCGGCGTCCAAGCTCTATGAGATCGCCCGTTTCCTGTCCGCGCCGGTCGCCTATTTCTTCGAGGGCCTGACCGATCCGTCCCTGGGCGCTTCCGCGGCCCAGGACGACGGCTCCGAGCAGCACGTCCATGGCTTCCTGATGACCAGCGAAGGTCTCGAGCTGGCCGCCGCCTTCCCGAGGATCGGACGCTCGCGCCTGCGCCGCCGGATCCTCGATCTGGTGCGCGCCCTGTCCGACGAGGACGAGCTCGAAGCCTCCTGAGACGCCCTCGCGCGCTCCTGAAGCAGCAAAGCTCACTTGAGCCACATAAAGATATCCTTATACGTGTCTGTCGTTCCGCCGGCGACTGAGGCGGCGGCTTGGATTTGCGGAGGTCAGGGTGGCGCGTTCGTCCTATCTGTTCACCAGCGAGAGCGTTTCTGAAGGTCACCCCGACAAGGTGGCGGACCGGGTTTCCGATACGGTGGTGGACGCCTTCCTGGGCGCCGATCCCTATGCCCGGGTGGCCTGCGAGACCATGGTCACCACCCAGCGGATTATCATCGCGGGCGAGGTGCGCGGGCCGGCCGGAGTGGTCGAGGGCCTGGAAGAGAAGATCCGGGCGGCGATCAAGGACATCGGCTACGAGCAGGAGGGCTTCCATTGGAAGACCGCCGAATACGCCTGCTACCTGCACAGCCAGTCCGCCGACATCGCCATGGGCGTCGACGCGGCCGGCAACAAGGACGAGGGCGCGGGCGACCAGGGCATCATGTTCGGCTACGCCACGAACGAGACGCCCGAGCTCATGCCGGCGACCCTGCAGTACTCGCACAACATCCTGAAGGTGCTGGCCGACGCCCGCCACGCCGACCGCGACATGGGCCTGGAGCCCGACGCCAAGAGCCAGGTCACCCTGGTTTACGAGAACGGCAAGCCGGTGCGGGCCACCTCCATCGTTCTCTCGACCCAGCACAAGGAAGGGCTGACGCCCCAGGACGTCCGGGTGATCGTCGAGCCCTACATCCGCAAGGTCCTGCCGGCCGGCTTCATCACCGATGAGACCGAGTGGCACGTGAACCCGACGGGCAACTTCGTCATCGGCGGGCCGGACGGCGACTGCGGCCTGACCGGGCGCAAGATCATCGTCGACACCTACGGCGGCGCGGCTCCCCACGGCGGCGGCGCCTTCTCGGGCAAGGATCCCACCAAGGTGGACCGCTCGGCCGCCTATGCCGCGCGCTACCTCGCCAAGAATGTGGTGGCCGCAGGCCTCGCCGAGCGCTGCACGATCCAGCTGAGCTACGCCATCGGCGTCTCCAAGCCGCTCTCGGTCTATGTCGATACCCAGGACACCGGCAAGGTGGATGAGCAGCGCCTGTCCGACGCGCTGCAGCAGGTCATGGATCTGAGCCCGCGGGGCATTCGCGAGCATCTTGGCCTCAACAAGCCGATCTATGCCCGCACGACGGCCTATGGCCATTTCGGCCGCAGGCCCGATGCCGATGGCGGCTTCTCCTGGGAGAAGCTGGATCTGGTCGAAAGCCTGAAATCCGCGCTCCACTGATCGCCCGTCCCGCCAGCGAGGCCGCCGCCCCGCGCAATTTCTATGGCCGACGTGTCGGCCGGCGGCTGCGCCCCGGCCAACAGCGGCTAATGGACGAATTGCTGCCCCGCCTCGCCGTCGATGTGGCGACGGCCACGTTCCCCTGCTGGCTCGAGATCGGTTTCGGCGCCGGTGAGCATCTCGCCTGGCAGGCGGCGCATAATCCCGCCACGATGATGATCGGCTGCGAGGTCTATCGCAACGGCATCGCTGCCCTGCTCGGACAGATCGAGCGGCAGAAGATTTCGAACATCCGGATCTGGCCCGAGGATGCGCGCGACCTGATCGATCGATTGCCCGATCGATCCGTCGCCCGTGCGTTCCTGCTGTTTCCCGATCCCTGGCCCAAATCGCGTCATGCGGAGCGCCGCTTCATTGGCGGCGAGAATCTGAATTCGCTGGCGCGCATTCTGGTGCCGGGCGCGGAATTCCGCGTGGCGAGCGACGATCCGACATATCTCGCCTGGATCGGCGAACTTCTGCCGGGCCATCCGGC
>CAZTMF010000434.1:0-3408 GCA_964614675.1 uncultured Caulobacteraceae bacterium
ACTTCCCCATGACGGGGTATGTGGAGGTCCGCTACGACGAGCAGCAGAAGCGGGTTGTCTACGAGCCGGTGAAGCTGCCGCAGGAGTTCCGCCAGTTCGACTTCCTGTCGCCATGGGAAGGGGACCGGCGCGAGGGGATCGGGCAGGGCTACCATTATGTCCTGCCGGGCGACGAGAAAGCGGGGGGCTAACTCGATGAAACGGACGGCGCTGCGATCGGCGATCGCATTCTTCCTGGTGACATTCTCCACCGCGTTCCTGGCCACCATCGGCGCGCGGCTGACCGGCTGGTTCACCTCGCCCTTGGATCTGACCAAGATCCACGCCGAGGAGCTCGGCGCGACCATCATGGCCGGGGTGATCATCCTGGCGGTCGGCGCCAGCGTCCGCCGGCTGGACCGGGCCGAACTGCGGAGCGCGCTGCTGGGCGCGGCCTCAGTGTTGCTGGCCATTCCCGCCTCGTCAGTCGCGATCTTCCATGCCTGGCCGACCTATTGGACTGTGATCACCGTCCTGGGCCTGGTCCTGCTTATCGGCGGCTTCATCGTCGCGGGGGCTGTCCAGGGCCACGATCAATCGGAGGCTCACGAGTAGATGGCCGACGACGCCCACCCAGTTCCCGCGCCCTCGGACTCGGTCCTGAGCGAGGACGAGAGCCGCAAGTTCACCATCAACTTCGGTCCCCAGCATCCGGCCGCGCACGGGGTGCTGCGCCTGGTGCTCGAGCTCGATGGCGAAGTGGTCGAGCGGGTCGATCCGCACATCGGGCTGCTGCATCGCGGCACCGAGAAGCTGATGGAGGCGCGGACCTACCTCCAGAACATCCCCTATTTCGACCGGCTGGATTACGTCGCCCCGATCAACCAGGAGCACGTCTTCTGCCTGGGCATCGAGAAGCTGCTGGGCCTCGAGGTCCCGCGCCGGGCCCAGATCATCCGCGTGCTCTACTGCGAGATCGGCCGGATCCTGAACCATCTGCTGAACGTGACCACCCAGGCCATGGACGTCGGGGCCCTGACCCCGCCGCTCTGGGGCTTCGAGGAGCGCGAGAAGCTGATGATCTTCTACGAACGCGCGTCCGGCGCCCGCCTGCACGCCAACTATGTGCGGCCCGGCGGCGTGCACCAGGACCTGCCGCCCGAACTGATCGCCGATATCGATGCCTGGTGCGACGCCTTCCCGGCGGTGCTCGACGACATCTCGGGCCTGATCACCGAGAACCGCATCTTCAAGCAGCGCAACGTCGACATCGGCGTGGTGACCAAGGACGACGCCTACGCCTGGGGCTTCTCGGGCGTGATGGTGCGGGGTTCCGGCATCCCCTGGGACCTGCGGCGCAACCAGCCCTACGAGATCTACGACGAGCTGGAGTTCGACATTCCGCTCGGCAAGAACGGCGACTGCTACGACCGCTACCTCTGCCGCATGGAAGAGATGCGCCAGTCCATCCGGATCATGAAGCAGTGCATCGAGTTGCTCGACAAGAATCCGGGGCCGGTGCTCACCGACGACGGCAAGATGGCGCCGCCGCGTCGCGGCGACATGAAGCGGTCGATGGAATCGCTGATCCACCACTTCAAGCTCTACACCGAGGGCTTCCACGTGCCGGCGGGCGAGGTCTACGCCTGCGCCGAGGCGCCCAAGGGCGAGTTCGGCGTCTATCTGGTGGCCGACGGCACCAACAAGCCCTACCGCTGCAAGATCCGGGCGCCCGGCTTCCCGCACCTGGCGGCGATGGACTGGATGAACCGGGGCCACATGCTGGCCGACGTTTCCGCCATCCTGGGTTCGCTCGACATCGTGTTCGGGGAGATCGACCGTTGACCGTTCCGGCCGGCCTATCTTGCGCCGACATCGTCCAGGGGCAGCTCGACGCCTATAATGCCCAGGATCTGGACGCATTCTGCGCCTTCTACGCGCCGGACGCGGTGCTGGGCCCCTACGGCGGCGAGCCCCACACCGTGGGCATCGAGGCCATCCGGGACCGCCACAAGGGCCTGTTCGCCCAGTTCCCCGAGAACCGGGCCGAGCTCGTCAACCGGATCGTGGTGGGCGCCAGCGTGATCGATCACGAGCGGGTGCTGCGCGCGCCCGGCGGGGAGACCTTCGAGGTCTCGCCGATCTACACCATCGCGGGCGGCAAGATCGTCCGCGTCGACTTCGTCAGATGAGGCCCGAGTGAGCGTCAGAAGACTCGCCAAGGATCAGCCGGCGTCCTTCGCCTTCAGGCCGGACATGCTGGAGACCGCCAAGTGGTGGATCTCCAAGTACCCCGAGGGGCGCCAGCAGTCCGCCTGCGTGCCGCTGCTCTGGCTCGCCCAGAAGCAGGAGGGCTGGCTGCCCGAGCCGGCGATCCGGCTGGTGGCCGAGATGCTCTCGATGCCGGTGATCCGGGTGCTGGAGTGCGCCACCTTCTACACCATGTTCCAGCTGGAGCCCGTGGGCAGGGCGGCCCTGATCCAGGTCTGCGGCACCACCCCCTGCATGCTGCGCGGCGCCAATGCGCTGATGAAGCTCTGCGCCGAGAAGATCGGCCCCAAGGACCATCTGTCCAAGGACGGGCTCTTCACCTGGCAGGAGGTCGAGTGCCTTGGCGCCTGCTGCAATGCGCCCATGGCCCAGATCAACGACTACTACTACGAGGACCTGACCCCCGAGACCCTGGGCCAGATCATCGACGACTTCCGCGCCGGCAAGTCGCCCGAGCCCGGCTCCTATTCGGGCCGCCAGGCCTCGGCCCCCGAGAAGGGTCCCAAGACCCTGCAGGATCCCTCGCTCTACGACGGTTCGCTCGGCAAGAAGATCGAGATCCCCAACAAGCCCCAGCCGGAGCCCGCGCAATGAAGGTCGAGCCGGCGGGCCTGCGCATCCGTCCCTGGGGCCTCAGGACCGCCCTGAAGGATCTCGGGGACCTTCACGACGACCTCGTCTTCATGATCCGCCGCGCGGCCTATGTGGACGAGATCCGGTCGGTCGCCCTCAGGGAGCGCCGCCTCGGCTGGGCCGCGCTGGTCCTGGGCGCGGGGACCTTCGTCTGGGCTGCTCTCAGGGGCCCGGGCGTGGACTCCCTCGTCGCCGATTGGGCCATGGCGACCGTCGCCCTCGGCTGGGCGCTCTTCTTCTATGTCATGGTGCGCCGGGCCAGGTACGCGCGCGCTCATCCTTTCGACCCGGAGCGCTAGAGCATGCCTGGCATCCTCGAGGACAAGGACCGCATCTTCCTCAATCTCTACGGCCTGCAGGACTGGCGGCTGGAGGGGGCGAAGGCGCGCGGCGCGTGGAACGGCACGGCCGACATCCTGGCGTTCGGCAAGGACTGGATCTGCGATCAGATGAAGGCCTCGGGCCTTCGGGGCCGCGGCGGCGCCGGCTTCGCCACCGGCCTGAAGTGGACCTTCATGCCCAAGG
>CAZTMF010000435.1:0-3403 GCA_964614675.1 uncultured Caulobacteraceae bacterium
CGTTCAGCTCCTCGACGTAGGCCCAGAGCTGGCGGCGCAGCTCCACGTCCACGCCCGCGGTGGGCTCGTCGAGGATCAGCACCGGCGGATTGTGCACCATGGCCTTGGCCACCATCAGCCGGCGCTTCATGCCGCCCGACAGCTGGCGCACATAGGCTCCGGCCTTGTCGCTGAGGCCCATGGCTTCCAGCAGCTCGTCGGTGCGTCGCTCGGCCTTGGGCACGCCGTAATACCCTGCCTGGACCTCCAGGGATTCCCGCGGGGTGAAGAAGACGTCGACGGTGATCTCCTGGGGCACCACGCCGATCGCGGCGCGGGCGTCCCTGGGCTGGATGTCGATGTCGCGGCCCCAGATCTTCACGGTTCCCGACGTCTTGCGGCAGAGGCCCGCCAGGATGTTGATGAAGGTCGACTTGCCGGCGCCGTTCGGGCCCAGGAGGCCGAAGATCGAGCCCCGCGGAATCAGGAGGTCGACGCCGTCCAGGGCGGTCTTGGCCGGCGTGGTCTTGGAGGCCGGGAAGACCTTGACCAGGCCCCTGGCCTCGATCGCGTAATCGGGAAGTTCCATGGAGGCCTTGGTCATCACTGGGCTTGGGGCGGGGGCGCAGGCGGGGCGGCCGGCCGGCGTGTTGCGCTGCACGGCCCCGCCGCATAGGTATGCGCGCCGGGCCTGATTGCCAAGCAGGACCCGCTCCAGGAGTTGGACCCCGCATGGCCCACGAATCCGAGACCGCCTCGATCCCCTATGCCGATCCGCCCGAGGTGGTGAAGGTGCGCGTCCGGCGCATCGCCTGCGAGGGCGTCGGCGGGGCGCTCGGCCATCCGCGGGTCTATCTGGAGATGGGCGAGGCCGACCACGTCGAGTGCCCCTATTGCGATCGCCGTTTCGTGCTCGTGGCGCCGGCGAGGGACGAGGACGAGGCCCTCGCCCCCGGCGTCTACGAGGGCTCGGCGGGCCACTAGGCCTCCCGGTCATGGCCGCCCCTCCGAGCCGCCCGCTCTGCCTGATCACCGGGGCGTCTTCGGGCATCGGGGCGGAGCTGGCGCGAGTCTTCGCGGCGCACGGCTGGGACCTGGCCCTCACCGCGCGGCGGGCCGATCGGCTGGAGGCCCTGGCGGCCCAGCTGGCTGCGGCGCACGGCTGCGAAGCCTTCGGGATCGTCGCCGACCTCGGCGAGGCCGGAGCCGCGGACGCGATCCTCCAGGCCGTGGCGGCGCGCGGACGCGTGGTGTCGGGCCTGGTGAACAACGCCGGCTACGGCCTGCCGGCGAGATTCGTCGCCAGCGCCTGGCCCGACCAGGCGCGGATGCTGCAGGTGATGCTGACCGCCGTCTGCGAGCTGACCCACAAGTGCGCGCCGGGCATGGCCGAGCGGAAGTTCGGCCGGATCCTCAACGTGGCGTCCCTGGCGGGGCTGTTGCCTGGCTCGCCGGGTCAGACCCTCTACGCCCCGATCAAGGGCTTCCTGGTGAGCCTGTCGGAAACCCTGAACGTGGAGCTGAGGCGCGACGGGGTGCACGTCACGGCGCTCTGCCCGGGCCTGACCTACACCGAGTTCCACGACGTCAACCACACCCGCAGGCGGATCGAGAAGCTGACGCCCAAGTGGCTCTGGCAGGACCCGGAGTCGGTGGCGCAGGCCGGCTACGCGGCGCTGGAGGCCAACCGGCCGGTCTGCGTCACCGGCCTGGCGAACCAGGCGCTGGCCCTGCTCGGGCGGCTGACGCCCGACCGCCTGGCGCTCGAGCTCACCGCTGGCGCCTACGGCAAGCGCAGCTGAGTGAAGCCCGAGGCGCGGACATGTCGCAGGTGAAACCTTCGACGCAAGCGCGAAAAACTTACGTCTAATTCATTTGCTCGCGCATGAATTGCGCAGGAGAACCGCGTTCCCTGCGGTACCTATGGCGGGGTTGGCCGCCTCTGGGGGAAAACGATGCGTCTCGAGCCCCGATACTTGGTCGTCGGCGGCATCGTTGCGGCGTTCGCCCTCTATTTCACCGTCTCGGCCCTGCTCAACGGGCACGGCCACGCGGCCAAGGCGTCGCCCAAGACCAGCGACATCCCGACGGTCCAGGCCTCGATGATCGTCCCCGAGGTGCACGCCGACGCGGTGACGATGCGCGGCCGCACCCAGGCCGCGCGCCTGGTCAGCGTCCGTTCGGAAACGGCGGGCGTGGTCTCCGCCACCCCGGTGCGCGAGGGCAGCATGGTCGCCGCCGGCCAGGTGCTCTGCAAGCTCAAGGTCGACGCCAGACAGGCGACGCTCGATCAGGCCAGGGCCAACCTCCGCTCCAAGGAGCTGACCCGGAAGGCCTCGGCCGAGCTGGCGGCGCGGGGCTTCCGCTCGCCGACCCAGCTGCTGGCCGACCAGGCCAATATGGACCAGGCCTCCGCCGCCGTGCGCCAGGCCGAAGTCGCCCTGAACCAGACCGACATCCGCGCGCCCTTCGCGGGGGTATTCAACGAGCGCGACATCGAGGTCGGCGGCTACCTCGCCGCCGGCGGCGCCTGCGGGGTTGTGATCGAGCTCGATCCGCTGAAGATCGCCGGCGACGTGCCCGAGACCGAGATCGCCAAGGTGAGGCTGGGCGCGCCCGCCCACGCCACCCTAGCCTCCGGCGAACGCGTCGACGGGGTGGTCTATTACATCGCCAAGGACGCCGACCCGCAGACCCGCACCTATCCGGTGGTGCTGGTCGCCCATAACCCCGGCGGGGCGGTCCGCGCGGGCCTCTCCGCCGAGGTGAGCATCGCCGCGGGCCAGGCGCCGGCGCACCTGGTGCCGTCGTCCAGCCTGGTTCTGGACTCGGCGGGACGGCAGGGCGTGCGCTATGTTGGCGATCGCGGGGTCGTGGCCTTCGCCCCCGTCAAGGTGCTGGATGAGACTCCCGGCGGCGTGTGGGTGTCCGGCCTGAACGGCCCCCTACGCGTGATCACCGTCGGCCAGGCCTATGTCTCCGAGGGCCAGCGCGTGAAGGTCGCGGGCGGATAGGCCGATGATCGGAGCCCTGATCGATGGCGCCATCAAGCGCAGGAAGGTGGTCCTGGCGGTCACCTTCCTGGCGACGCTGTTCGGCCTGTTCGCCTATCTGACCCTGCCGCGGGAAGCCGACCCCAACATCAACTACGGCTACATCTTCGTGCAGGTGGTCTATCCGGGCGTCAGTCCGGAGGACTCCGAGCGCCTGCTGGTGCGCCCCCTCGAGACCGAGCTGCAGTCCATCGAGGGCATCAAGGAGATGAACGCCCAGGCGGTGGAAAGCGCCGCGGTGGTGCTCCTGCAGTTCCAGCCCGAGGCCGATCCGGACCGGGCCCTGAACGACGTGCGCGCCAAGGTCGACCAGGCGCGCGGCCGCTTCCCGCCCGACGCCCTGCCGCCGATCATCCAGCAGATCACCGCCG
>CAZTMF010000436.1:0-3401 GCA_964614675.1 uncultured Caulobacteraceae bacterium
GCCGAGACGCTGCCCTGGATGTGGGGCAGGGCGACGTTGGCGATGGTGGTGTCCAGCGTCTGCATCAGGGCCGCGGCCATGATGGAGATCGTGATGAACCCCGCGTTCGGAACCGTCCCCCCCTTGGAGGCGGCAGTCATCCGTTCGATCCGAACAGGCGCCGCTTATAGCCGGTGTCGACCTTGATCCCGGTGCTGAGGCCGGCGGCCGGGAGCAGCGACGGCTTGCAGGTGAACTCGATCCTGACCGGCAGGCGCTGGACGACCTTTACCCAGTTGCCCGAGGCGTTCTGGGCCGGCAGCAGCGAGAAGGTCTGATCGGTGGCCGGGGCGATCGAGGACACCCGGCCCTGGCACTTCTCGCCCGAATAGGCGTCGATCTTGATCGCGGCCGGCTGGCCCACGCGCATGTGCCTGAGCTGGTTTTCCTTGAAGTTGGCTTCGATCCACGGAACCCCGGTGATCAGGTGGAAGGTCGGGGCCGCGGCGTTGATGTAGTCGCCGACCTGCAGCTGCTCGACCTTGGTCACCCGGCCGTCCTGCGGCGCGCGGATGAAGGTCCATTCCTTGTTGAGGGCCGCCCGGGCCAGGGTCGAATTGGCCTGGCGGACCGCGGGGTGGGCGTCGATCGATTCGTCGACGCGGCCGCCGAGGGAGGCCAGGGCCTGGGCCAGGGCCTGCTGGGCGGCGGCGACGCCGAGCTTGGCGTTGGTGGCCGCACGCACGGCCTGATCATACTCGGCCTGGGACACGGCCCCGGCGGCCAGCAGCTCTTTGTTGCGGGCCTCCTCGCGCGCGGCGTAGGCGGCGGCGTCCTCGGCGTTCTTCACCTCGGTCTGGCGCTGCTGGTAGGCGGCGACCTGCGCCTGCAGCTGCTGGCGCGAGTCGGCCACCTGGGCCTGGCCCTGGGAGATGGCGATGTCGTAGGGGGCGGGGTCCAGCCGGAACAGCACCTGCCCAGCCTTGACCTGCTGGCCTTCCTTGACGTCGACCTCGATCACCCGCCCGGCCAGATTGGAGCTGATGTCGACGCCCGCCGTCTGGGTGTAGGCGTCGTCGGTCGATTCGTAGCGGCCGCCGGTCAGGTACATATAGGCCGCCGCGATGGCCACCACCGCCACGCCGCCGATCATCAGAGGCGCCCGCAACTTCGCCATCCGCTCGGCGCCGGTCGGCGGAGGCGTCCGCTTGGGGACGTCCGTCGATTGTGCGCCCGCGGCGAACTCGTTGGCGGATGGCTCTTTCAAAATCTGTATCCGGAAAGGTTGCAGCCCCGACGCTCACGTTTGGGGGGAGGACCGCCGTTTGGGAACGGCGGGAGCGTCGGGGCTTGCATGTTCATCTAGAAGCTGACGCTATATGATTCAAATGAGAAGTCGTCACGCCTGAAATGCGGGAAGTTCATTTCCAGACCCTCGACCTGAATCTGCTGCGCGTCTTCGACGCGCTGGCGGAGGAACGCAGCGTCACCCGGGCGGGTGAACGGCTGGGACTCACCCAATCGGCGGTCAGCCACGCGCTCAATCGTCTCCGATACGCCCTGGAGGATGAATTGTTCCTCCGCGGCCCCGACGGCATGAAGCCGACGCCGCGGGCGACCGAAATCTGGCCAGAACTCAGGCGCGGCCTGCTGCTCGTGCAGCACGCCCTGGACCCCACCGAGTTCGTCGCGGCCGAGGCCGAGCGCACCTTCAACATCGCCGCATCGTCCTACACCGGCGAGGTTCTGCTGCCCCACCTGATCACCCGGGTCAGGGTCCAGGCGTCCAGGGTGCAGGTCCACGTCCGGCCCCTGGACGCAGGCGTGCCCGAGGCGCTGGAAGCGGGACGCCTGGACCTCGCCATCGGGGTGTTCGGGCGGATCTCCGAGATCTTCGCCCGCGAGACCCTCTTCGATGAACGCCTGGTCTGGGCGGTGCGGGCGGACCATCCGGCGGTCAAGGCCGATGATCCCCTGAAGGCGGTGCAGAAGTTGCCCCTGGTGGTGCTGACGCCGGGCGACGAGGGCGCCGAGGGCGAACGCTCCCACCGCCTGCTCGAGCGCCGGGTGCTCTGGGACGAGCTGGCGTCCGACCAGGCGCCGCTGGGCCGGGATGCGCGAGCACGGGTGCGGGTGGTGGTCGACAACGCCCATGCGGCCCTCGCCATCGTGGGCGCCAGCGACCTGGCGGGCATCGCGCCACGCCGCCTGGCCATGGCCCGCTGCGAGGCCCTGGGGTTGAAGCTGCTGGAGGCGCCGGGCCTCGGGCCCAGCACCGCGGTCGAGGCCGTCTGGCGCGCCGACCAGAGCACCCACCCGGCGCTGAACTGGCTTCGGACCACGCTCCGGGAGGCTGCCCTGGACGCGTGAGGCCGGGCGGCGCCCCGGCGCCTGGGTTCCGGCGCGCGCAGAGGGACATATCGACGCCGTGGCGGACCAAGCTGAGCGGGGAGAGCCGCCCGTCACTCCGGGCTCCGCTCCAGAGGACCTAGGCGGTTACCCGATATCTCGCTCACGGGACCGCTCTAGCGTCCCGCCGACACCCGTCCAATCAATCGAGGAGCCTGCGATGCGGCACTTTGAGGTCACCAGGGTCCTGCTCCTGGCCGGAGCGCTGTCGATTACGCTCACGGCGGGCCTCGCCGAGGCCCGCAGCGCCGGAACCCGTGGTGGCGGCGCAGCCAAGGCCGGCGCCACCCGCAGCGGCGGCGCCCAGGGCGGGACCGCGCGCAGCGGCTCCGCAAACGTCAATCGCAGTGCGAACGTGAATGCGAGCCGCAACACCAACGTCAACGTGAACCGGAACGTCAACGTCAACGGCGGCGGCTATAACAATGGCGGCTACTACAATGGAGGGGTCCACCGCCCGGTGGCCGCCGCCGCGGTGGTGGCCGGTACGGCCGCGGCCGTCGGCGCCGCCGCCGCGACGCCCCCGCCCCCGCCGCCCCCGCAACCCAACTGATCGCCTGACTTCGTCGCCTCAGCCGGGGGCGAACCCTTCCGGCGCCATCTCGAAGGAGGCGAACTCGAAGGCCGGGGACACGGTGCAGCCGACCAGGGTCCAGGCGCCGAGGGGCTCGGCGCTCTGCCACCAATCGGCCGGCACGACGACCTGCGGGATGTGGCCCGCGAAGATGTCGGGGCCCAGCACCTGCTCGGACGCCCCCGAGCCCGGCTCGGCGATCAGCAGCCTCAGCGGCCCGCCGGCATAGTGATGCCAGACCTCCGAGGCGTCCCTCACCCGATGCCAGGCCGACACCTGGCCGCGCTCGAGCAGATAGAAGATCGCCGTCGAGGCCGCCCGTTCGCCCGGAGCGGCTGCGTCGCGGAAGGTCTCCCGGAACCAGCCGCCCTCCGGATGGGGCTGAAGGCCCAGGGCCTCGATGACCTGGCGGGCCGGAGTCTCGGGGCTCATCCGGCGA
>CAZTMF010000437.1:0-3395 GCA_964614675.1 uncultured Caulobacteraceae bacterium
CCGTTCGACTATGCCCGCATCTCGCTGCAGGGCTCGCGCACCCAGGACGTGCTGTGGCTCGAGGATGGCGTGCGGATCAACAACCGGCTCTACGGCGGCGGCACCACGCCGCTGGACACCCTGCCGGCCAGCATGGTCGAGCGCATCGAGATCGTCGAAGGGCCCCAGGCCCTGTTCTACGGCACCCAGAGCGTCGCCGGCGCTGTCAACATCATCACCCGTGACTTCTCCAGCCACCTGGATGGAGCCGTCACCGCCGGCGGCGACACCAATTCCAGCTACCACCTCGACGGCTACGCCCGTGGCGCGGTGGGGCCGGGCAGGCTGGTGGTCTACGGCTCGGCGGACCAGTCGAAGGGCTTCCGGCCGTTCCCGCTTGAGGACTTCCAGCCCAGCGCGACCCAGCGCGACCGCGCCTACAGCATGTTCGGCATGGGCGGGAAGTATCAGATGGACCTGAGCGATCAGGTCCGACTGACCGTCTCCGAGCAGCACAACTTCGGCAAGCTCGACTATGCCCAGCCCGAGTCGGTGGCCATCGCCTTCAATAACCGCAACGAGGACATCCTCACCGGCAAGCTTGACGTCACGGCCAGCGAGAGCCTGCAGTTCTTCGTCAAGGGCTACTATCACTGGTGGCGATCGAACTTCACCGAGTTCGACAACGATCCGTCCACCGGAACGCTTGTCACCATCGACGATCACGACCCCTGGGGCTACGTCGACCGCGGCGTCAACGCCATGGGCAGGTTCTTGCCGATGCGGGGCGTCAACCTCTACCTGGGCTACGACTTCCAGAACTACTACGGCTCGGACGCCGTGCTGGTGATCGACAAGCACTCCGAGAGCACCCACGCGGTGTTCGGCGAGATCGCCACCACGCCCGAGCTGATCCACGGCCTGAGCCTCGCCGCGGGCGTCCGCTACAACGCCCCGAGCGTCGGCCAGTCGGCCACGGTAGGCGTCGTCACGGCCAAGTGGGACATCACCGACGCGCTCTACCTGAAGGCCATGGCCGGCACGGCCTTCCGCCTGCCCACCGCCGAAGAGCTGTTCGCCAACGACCCCAACGACGAGCGCGGCAACCCGAACCTCAAGCCTGAGACCAGCAAGAACGCCAACGTCTCGCTGGGCGGCCATGTCCCCGGCCTGCCGGCGCTCCACTGGGAAGTGATCGGCTTCTTCCGCGACGTGAAGAACCTGATCGACTACGACACCTTCGATCCCGCCACCAATCAGGATGTGTTCGGCAACGTGCCCGGGGTCGTGCGGGTTCGCGGCGGCCAAGTGGCGTTCGACGGGGCCCTGACCGACGAGATCTCCGGCAGCGCCAGCTATACCTACAGTTCGTCCAAACAGGACGGCGGCATGCAACTCTCGAATATCCCGGTGTCGCTGGCCAAGGCCACGCTGGACTACCATCCGACGACGCTGCCCTTCGGCCTCACCGGATCGCTGAACTACGTCGGCGACGTCTACAACAACCCGGCGGGGCTGGGTCCGGTGAACTTCGGCGACTACGTGGTGTTCAACGCCTCGGCGCGGCTGTTCCTGGATGAGGCCCGGCGCCAGCGGATCGACATCGGCCTGAACAACGTCTTCGACAAGCGCTACGCCACGGCCATGGGCGCGGGCTTCTCGGACGCGACGGGCGACGCATATCTGGTCCCCAGCCTCGGCCAGCCCCGCACCTTCACCGTCCGGTACACCTTCGGCTTCTGACCGGTCTCTGATCTGGGGAATATTGGCGGCGGAGCTGCGGCGACGCCGGCCTTGAAGCGGGCGCCGAAACGTCGGATGACGGCGGACATGGTCAGTGCGTCCCGCCTCGTCCTCGCCGCCGCCGCGCTCGCGGCGCTCTCGGCCTGCGCTACGCCACCGGGCGACGCCCATCTGGCGGCGGCGCCGCAGGCGGGCGCCGTGGACAATCTCGGCGGAGTGACGTCGGACACCTCGATCTACGGCCTCTACCTGGCCGGCCATGCGGCCCTGGACGCCGGCGACAGCCGCGCGGCGGCCGAGTTGTTCGGCCGGGCCAGCGAGCGGAACCCCGAAGCGACCTATCTGAAGGACCGGACCTTCAGCGCCGCCCTGATGGCCGGCGACTTGACGCGCGCGGCGGCGCTCGCGCCTCAGCTCGATGCGTCCGATCCCGGGGACAAGGTGCTGGGCGTGCTGGCCCGTTCGGTCGAGGCCCTGGCGCAAGGCAAGGGTGAGCAGGCCTATCAGGAGATCGAGCGCGCCGGAGACCTCGGGCACAGCGGGGCGGCGGTGGCCCTGATCAAGCCCTGGGCCGCGGCCGCGGCCGGGCGCACCGAGACCTCCATCTCCACCCCCTTGCTGCAGGAGCGCCTGACCCGCCTGATCGCCTCGATCGACCAGGGGCTCCTGATGGAGCGGGCGCGCCGCTACGCCGAGGCCGAGACCACCTTCAAGGCGCTGCTCAACGACCGGGTCAGCCTGCCGCTGGTCGTGGCCGCCTATGGCCCGTTCCTGGAGCGGCGCGGTCGCCGCCAGGAGGCGCTGACCCTCTACGACCAGGTGCTGGCGAACTCGCCCGACGACGCCGAGATGGCCATTTCCCGCGCGCGCGTGGCGGCTAAGGCGCCCGCGCCGGCTCCGCCCACCGTGCGCGAAGGCGCGGCCGGGGCCCTGCTGGTCCCTGCCGCGGTGGTGCTGGCCGACAAGCAGCAGGAGATCGGCCTGATCTACCTGCGCCTGACCCTGAGGCTCGACCCGAACCAGTCGGAAGCCTGGATGCTGCTCGGCGACGCCCTGAGCGGCATGAACGACACCGCCGGCGCGCGCGCCGCCTACGCCCAGGTCGGCCCCAAGGCGGCCCATTATGTCGACGCCCGCTCGCGGCTGGCCTGGAGCTGGCAGAGCGACGACAAGGACCAGGCCCTGAAGGTCGCGCGTCAGTCGGTCCAGGATCGCCCTGACAGCGAGGAGGCCAAGCTCACCCTGGCCGACCTGCTCAGGGCCGACGAGCGTTTCGAGGAATCCGCCAAGGTGCTCGACCCGCTGATCGCCTCGCCCGCGGGGCAGGAGGAGTGGCGGCTCTACTACATGCGCGGGGTGGCGCTGGAGCGGTCCGGCCAGTGGCAGGGGGCCGAGCGCGACCTCGAGAAGGCGCTGGAGCTCCGGCCCAACTCCCCCGAGGTGCTGAACTACCTCGGCTACTCGTGGGTCAACCGCGGAACCCGGGTCAAGGAAGGCCTGGCGATGATCGAGAAGGCGCTGGTGGCGCAGCCGGACGAGGGCGCCTACGTCGACTCGCTGGGATGGGCCTATTTTCGGCTCGGCGACTACAAGAAGGCGGTGGAATACCTGGAGCGGGCGGCCACGCTCGACGCCGGGGACGCCGAGATCAACGACCACCTCGGCGACGCCTA
>CAZTMF010000438.1:0-3382 GCA_964614675.1 uncultured Caulobacteraceae bacterium
ACGCCGCGCAGGATGTGGTAGCGCACGCCCGGAAGGTCCTTCACGCGGCCGCCGCGGATCAGCACCACGGAGTGCTCCTGCAGGTTGTGGCCTTCGCCCGGGATGTAGCACACGGCCTCGATCTGCGAGGTCAGGCGCACCTTGGCGACCTTCCGCAGAGCCGAGTTCGGCTTCTTCGGGGTGACGGTGTAGACCCGGGTGCAGACGCCGCGACGCTGGGGCGAGCCCTTGAGCGCCGGCACGGTGTTGCGCTTGGTCTTGGGCTGGCGCGGCTTGCGGATGAGTTGGTTGACTGTGGGCATGCTTTCTTTGCTGTCTGCCTTATGGAGGCCTGCGCCTTTCGGCCGAACGACCTCGGACCCTCTGAAAAACTCGAACTTCGAAGGCGCCCGATAAACACGAAACCCCGCCGGAACGCCAGCTAAGCGTTTCGACGCGGATGTCCCGATCCTTTGGAGGAACGTCCGGCCTATCGGGGCGCAGGGAAAAAGCTTTCGCCTGTCCCGGCCTCGAAAAAGAGCGCGGTAGATACTCGCAGACCCCCTGGAGGTCAAGGGACGGGCCCCTGCGGCCGAGCCGCCCGGACGCCAGCCGCCGGCCTTTGAAAATCCCCACGGGCGCCGTCGACCGGACTCGCGCGGCGGTGGCGATGTTGCATATGCTGGCGGCCTCGGCCCGACGCCGAGCACCAGGGGGAAACACAATGGTCCGCAATCTGCTTCTCGTAGGTCTTCTGCTCGGCGCCGCGGCGCCAGCCATGGCCCAGCCCGCGCCGACGCCCAGCCCCTATGCGCCCCTGGCGGACAAGCCCACCTGCACCCGCGCCGAGCTGAAAGCCGCGACCGATGCCTATGTCGAAGCCCAGCGCCGCGGCGACGTGTCCGCCCTGCCTCTGGCCGCCAACGCCCACTTCCTGGAGAACATGGCCACCGTCGACAAGGACAAGGGCCTCTGGAACACCAAGTTGCCGGTCGCCGACGCGCTCAGCTTCCATGACTCCAGGCGCTGCAAGACCTTCACCCAGATCATCGTCACCGAAGGGGGACACCCCTACGTGATCGGCACGCGCCTCTACCTGAACGACGGCAAGATCATCCGCGTCGACAGCCTGGTCACCGACAAGGGCGACTGGCTGTTCAACGCCACCGCCTATCTGAAGTACTCGACCAAGGAAGACTGGGGCAAACTTCCCGACGGCCAGGGGACCGCGCCGGCCGAGATGATCCGCGGGGCGGACGCCTATCTGTCGTCCTTCAACGACAAGTTCACCGAGGTTCCGTGGGGGACCCCCTGCGCGCGCCTCGAAGGCGGCGCCTACACCAACCGCAAGGGCGACCCCAACGCCTCCTGCAACGTGGGTATCCCCGCCGGGGTGCTCTACATCGTCAATCGCGACTACCTGATCGACGACGAGACGGGCGTCATCAACGTGTTCTGCCGCTTCGGCGACAGCAGGAGCGGCATGCCTGACTCCCACACCTTCCGCTACGTCGCCGGCCGAATCCACGCCGTGCACACCCTGAGCGTGAACCTGACCCCCAATCCGTCGCCCCAGGCCGACGACGAGGGCGGAATGGTGCGCCCTCCCCCTCCCCCGAAGAGCTAGGGGCGGGCCCTCAGGCCCGCCGGGCGAGCCAGACCGCGCCTGCGCCCGTCTCCTGCTGATCGACCTTGTGGGCCAGCGACTTGAAGCCGTGGGCCTTGAGCAGCGCGTGGTACTCGTCCGGGTCGAGGCTTGCATGATAGAGCCGCTCGCCCTGGAACTGGCCCATCGCCACCCCACGGTTCCATCCTGAGGTGAACATCAGGGGCGCGCCCGGCGCGGCATGCCGGGCGAAAACGGCGAACATCGCCTCCTGGTCCGCGGGCTTCAGGTGGAAGAAGCTGTGCCAAGCCAGGATGGCGTCGAAGCGTCGACCGAGGTCCAGGCCGCGCATGTCGCCCACCTGCCAGACTTCGTCGGGATAGCGCTGGCGGCAGAGGTCGATCAGCTCGGGCGAGGTGTCGACACCCGACACCCGACGACCCTTCTCGATGCAGTAGCGCGCAATCGGCCGGCCGCTCCCACAACCGAGATCGAGCACCGTCCCGTCCTCGGGAGCGAGCTCCAGGAACCGGTCCAGCCACACCCCTTCACGAAGGCGATCGCCGCGCGCTTCGTCCCAGGCCTGGGCATGGCGGCGGTAGAGCCCAATGATGTCGTCCGCGGCTTCGTCCATCGGCCGATCCTATCCGCCCTCGCCCCAACGAAAACGGCCCGGGATCGCTCCCGGGCCGCAATCTTGGCTTGGGCTCCTCGCCTATTCGGCGGGCGGGGCCTCGGCTTCGGCGGCGGCTTCCTCGGCGATGACCTCGGGAAGCGCTTCCATCTGGGCCTGTTCGGCGCGCTGGGCGGTGAGCGCCTCGTCGCGCTTGGTCGCGATCCGCTGCATGCCGCGCAGGTACGCCCCCGTGCCGGCCGGGATGAGCCGGCCCACGATCACGTTCTCCTTCAGGCCTTCCAGCGTATCGATCTTGCCGTTCACCGAGGCGTCGGTCAGCACGCGGGTGGTCTCCTGGAAGGAGGCCGCCGAGATGAACGACCGGGTCTGCAGGCTGGCCTTGGTGATGCCGAGCAGCACCGGGGCGGTCAGAGCCGCCCGGCCGCCGCGGGCTTCCGCCTTGGCGTTCTCGTCATCGACCTCGGCCTTGTCGAGCTGGTCGGCCTTGAGCAGGCCGGTGTCGCCCGGCTCGAGGATCTCGACCTTCTGCAGCATCTGACGAACGATCGTCTCGATGTGCTTGTCGTTGATCGGCACGCCCTGCAGTCGGTAGACCTCCTGGATCTCGTTCACCAGGAAGTCGGCCAGCGCCTCGATGCCCTGAATCCGCAGGATATCGTGCGGATCGGGGTTGCCGTCGATGATGTACTCGCCCTTGGCGATGAAATCCCCGTCGTGCACCGCGATGTGCTTGCCCTTCGGGATCAGGAATTCCACGGCCTCGCCGCCGTCCTCGGGGGTGATCTTGATCCGCCGCTTGTTCTTGTAGTCGCGGCCGAACTCCACCCGTCCGGACATCTCGGCGATGATCGCGCAGTCCTTCGGACGACGCGCTTCGAACAGCTCCGCCACCCGCGGCAGACCGCCGGTGATGTCCCTGGTCTTGGCGCTTTCCGTCGGCAGTCGGGCCAGCACGTCGCCGGGGAGAACCTCGTCGCCGTCGCCGACCGAGAGCACCGCGCCCACGGGCAGGAGGTACTTGGCCTCGCCGCCGTTGGAGATGCGCTTGTAGGCGCCGTCGGAGTCCAGCACGCCCATGGCCGGACGAAGGTCCGCGCCGCGGGGCGAGGCGCGCCAGTCGATGACCACGCGGTTGGAGATGCCGGTGGCCTCGTCGGCTT
>CAZTMF010000439.1:0-3379 GCA_964614675.1 uncultured Caulobacteraceae bacterium
CGGCCCGTCTGCGGGCCCGGCCGACATCCTTCCGCTTCAGCATGGCGACCCTCTCCACCAGGGGGTGTTCCGAATGGGAAGGCCAGTAGCAGCCCAATGGCAGGGGCAGGATGGCCAGCTGGACCTTCATCAGCACTTCGGCATAGGCCCGGCGGGCGCCCGGAAGGCGGGTCACCACGACCTCGTCGCAAGCCAGTTCCTGGTCGATGCGCATCAGGCGGGCGGCGAGGTGGACCAGCGGGTTGAACCAGAACAGGCACTGGACCACGGCGCAGAGGCCGTTCAGCCGGGAATCCTGGCGGGCGATATGGGCCTGCTCATGGGCCATGACGAGCGCCTGCTCATCGCGGCTATACCGTTCGGCGAAGTCCAAGGGCGTGACGATCCGGAGCGAGAACACCCCGACCACGGCAGGGCCTACCGCCCCTTCGCGCGCCTGGCTCATGAACCTGTGCTGCAGGCGGGCCATGACCAGGGCCGCGGCAAGGGCGCCCACCACCCACAGGCCGAGGAGCAGCGGAAACGGATCCAGGCTCATCGCCGCCGCTGGGGGTGACGCCAGGACGGCTTGATGAGCCCGCGAGGCCGCAGCGAACACAGGCGCCGTCGAGCCCACGACCAGGATCTGACGGGCGGGGGGTAGGACCGCCGCCCCGGCCAGAACCGGCAGGAGCCAGAGGCCGTAGGCCAGGCGCGCGCCGAAATGGAGCCGGACCAGCTTGCGCAACGCGATGACGCCCAGGATCGCCGCCCCGGCGGCGAGGTTCATCCGCAGGAGCCCGCCAAGGATGTCAGCTGGGGTCATCGTCGATCTCCGCGATCAGGGCCTTCAGGGTCGCCACATCCTCCGGCGTCAGCTGGCGATGTTGGGCGAAGTGGGCGACCAGCGGGGCGAGTTTGCCTTCGAACAGGCGGTCGAGCAGGCCCTGGCTCTCGGCCTGGACATAGGCCGCGCGGGCCAGCACCGGCCGGTAGAGGAAGCGGCCGTCCGTTTCCTTGGCGCTGGAGATCGCACGCTTGTTCAGAAGCCGGGTGATCATGACCCGGACGGTGTTCCTGGCCCAGCCGTTGGCGGGCCCGACCTCGGCAACGATCTCGTCGGGGGTCATGGCTCCGCGACTCCACAGCGCCTCCATGATCTGGCTCTCGGCCGACGATATCCTGATCATGTTAGCCTCGTAGTCTGAAGTTCAGACTACGCCGATAACATCATTCGTCAATGGGGCCCGAAGGCCGGCCTCAGGCGGGTGAGATCGAGACCTCCGCCTCGACCTCGATCGGGAAGTTCAGCGGCAGGGCGCAGACGCCGACGGCCGTGCGGGCGTGGCGGCCGATCTCGGGACCGAAGACCTCGACGATCAGGTCGGTGAAGCCGTTCATGACCAGGGGTGTCGAGGCGAAGCCCGGCGCGCAGTTGACCATGCCGTGCACCCGCCTCCAGCCAGTGATCCGGTCGAGATCGCCGAGCTCGCGCTTCAGGCTGCCGAGCATGGACAGCGCCACCATCCGCGCCGAGGCCTGCGCCTGCTCGACCGTGACCTCGCTCCCCACCGCGCCATAGGGACCCGCCGGCGAGCCGTCGGCTTTCTGAGGGCCATGGCCGGAAATGAAGGCCACGTCGCCGCGGACATTCACCCAGGCGAACGGCAGGCGCATGACCGGGGGCAGCGGCGCGGGGAGGACCAATCCGAGCGCGCCAAGACGTTCCTCGATCTTCGACATGTCGCTCTCACAGGCTCAATGCACGGCCAGACATTGGGGCAAAGGCGGTCCGGTTGACAGTCCCTGGGGGCCGGCGATGGGCGGAAGGAGGCGCCATGGCCGCCACCGCGGGACTTCACGCTTAGGTGAGGCGGTTCGCAACAAGCTACTTCGACGTGTAAGCTTGGCCTTGGACACGGCGATCGGCGACGTGGCGTGAGGAGGAAATCATGCCTGAAGTTGAACTGAGCGGTGACGATTGTTCCCACAAGAGCACAACCACCCTGGTGGTCGGCATAGGTACGGAGACCCGACGGTATTTCTTCGGCGGCTCCCGGCACGAGGAAATGGACGAAGCGGTCAAGGTCGCCAAGGCCAAGGCGGAGGGCGAGCTCCTCGCCAAAGCGGGCATGCCGACGTGCGCTGCGCCCTGCAAGCCGTTCATCCTGATGAGCGGGCACAACATGACCGTCGACATAGACGACGGCTCCACGTGGTGGAGCCTCTGGCTCTGGTACTGGGTCAAGGCGACGGTGAAGATATCCTGCGACGTCGTAGTGGGCTGCAGCAAGTAACGCCGAGGCTCCGGCGTTGCGGGCGGACGATGACCGGCCAGACGACGGTGGTCGATGCGGGGCCGACGCTCTAACGGCCCCGCCCCTTGCGCCCGCGCCCAGGTCTGGAATGATCCACCATCAGGCGCCCGTATGATTTGCACGAGGCGCGGGGCGGGAAGCAGAGCCATGACCAAGGGCAGGATGGCGCTGGCCATCGTCATATCGTCCTTGTTGCTGGGGGCGGCCGCGCCGGCCGGCGCGGCGCAGCCATGGACGCCTCCCAAGACCTCCTGGGGCGATCCGGACCTGCGCGGGACCTGGCCGCTCGACGAAGTCGCGCGCACGCCGTTCCAGCGGCCCCCGCAATATGGCGACCGGGCCTTCCTCACCGACGAGGAATACGCCAAGGCGCAGAAGGCCGCCGCCGACCTCACCAAGCGCTATGACGTCGAGGAAAGGGTCGGCAAGCTCAGCGTCGCCCACTGGACCGAGTACGGCCACGCCACCCGCCAGACCTCGTTGATCGTCGAGCCCTCGAACGGCCGGCTGCCGCCGATGACCGAGGCCGGCAAGAAGATCGCGGCCGGGATGAAGAGCAGCTGGTCGGAGAAGGTCTTCGACAGCCTCTCGGACTTCAACTCGCTGGATCTCTGCATCACCCGCGGCCTGCCCGCGTCGATGCTGCCCTTCCCCTACAACAACGGTCTCAGAATCTTCCAGGCGCCCGGCTATGTCGTGATGCAGATGGAGATCGTCCACGAGTACCGGATCATCCCCCTGGACGACCGCCCGGCCATGCCCGGCAGGATCGGCAACTGGCTCGGCTCCTCGCGCGGCCATTTCGAGGGCGACACCCTGGTCATCGACACCACCAACTTCAACGGCGGCTCGCCCATGGTGATCGTCGGGCCCACCAACCAGCCCGTGCCGACCTCGAAGTCGCTGCACATCATAGAGCGCCTGACTCCGACCGGCCCCAACACCATCCAGTACGAGGCCCGGATCGAGGACCCGGAAGTGATGACCGCGCCCTGGAAGATGTCGTTCCCGTGGACGCGCAACGACAAGTACAAGCTCTACGAATACGCCTGCCACGAGGGCAATGTGCAGCTGGCCGGCTA
>CAZTMF010000440.1:0-3376 GCA_964614675.1 uncultured Caulobacteraceae bacterium
GGCCTTTCGCGGTATCTCTCCGAGATCCGGCGCTTTCCAATGCTCAGCAAGGACGAGGAGTTCATGCTGGCCAAGCGCTGGCAGGAGCACGAGGACCCGGAGGCGGCCCGCAAGCTCGTCACCTCGCACCTTCGCCTCGTGGCCAAGATCGCCATGGGCTACCGCGGCTATGGCCTGCCTATCGGGGAGGTGATCTCCGAAGGCAACGTCGGCCTGATGCAGGCGGTCAAGAAGTTCGACCCGGACAGGGGCTTCCGCCTGGCCACCTACGCCATGTGGTGGATCCGCGCCTCGATCCAGGAATACATCCTGCGCTCGTGGTCGCTCGTGAAGATGGGCACCACCGCAGCCCAGAAGAAGCTGTTCTTCAATCTGCGTAAGGCGAAGAGCGAGATCTCGGCCCTGGAAGAGGGCGACCTTCACCCCGACCAGGTACGCCAGATCGCGACCAAGCTCGGCGTGCTGGACGAGGAAGTCATCTCGATGAACCGGCGCCTCGCCGGTCCGGACGCCTCGTTGAACGCGCCGCTGCGCTCGGATTCCGAAAGCGAGTGGCAGGACTGGCTCGCCGACGAGGTCTCCGTCAGCCAGGAGACCCAGGTCGCCGAGAACGAGGAGCGGACCATCCGCATGGCCCTGCTCGAAGAGGCGATGACCGAGCTCACCGATCGCGAGCGTCACATCCTGACCGAGCGTCGTCTGAAGGACGATCCGTCCACTCTCGAGGAGCTGGCCGCCCAGTACGGCGTCAGCCGCGAGCGGGTGCGCCAGATCGAAGTCCGCGCTTTCGAAAAGCTGCAGAAGGCGATGCGCGCGGCCGCCGAGGAACGGAACCTGATCAGCGTCTAGTGTCGGGACGTTAGGCGCGGTCAGGCCGCGGGCCGGGCGACCTTCCCGGGCTCTGGCGGCAAGTAGGCGAGGAGCGCCAGCGCCTCGACCTCGATCGCCTCACGGGTCAGCTCCCCGGCCTGCCGGATCTCTCCCAGGCGTCGCTGCAGGGCGTGGGCTGCGCCGATCAGCGCCGGCCGGCGCAGGAGCGCGGCGGCGTTCTGGATCGCCGCGGCCTGGGCGTTGAGGGCCCGGAAGGCCTGCGGGCGGTCCTGTTCGATGGCGCTCAGCGCCGAGGCGACGATCTTCAGGGCTTGGACGATGCGCGCTTCGGAGGGATCGCCGCCCTCGTCGGCGCGCCGGCGGCGCACGCCCTTGTAGTCGCCGGAGTTGAAGCGCCGGCGGTCGGGCCCGACGTAGCCCACGGCCTCGATCCAGTCGCGCGGCTTCACCGCCACCGCCTCCAGCCGCCGCATCAGGTCCTTGATGGTGAAGGGCTTGCGCAGGAACTCGTGCACGCCGGCGTCTCGGGCGCCGATGATCGAGGCGGGCGTCGCCTGGGCGGTCACCATGATCACCGGGGCCTTGCGGCACGGCAGTCCGCCGCGCCGGAGCCGGCGGGTGAATTCGATCCCGTCCACGCCGTCGCAGGCGTACTCGGTGAAGATCAGCTGCGGATTGCCGTCTTCCGCGAGCCTCAGACCCTGCCCGGTGGTGGCGGCGGTCCAGACCTGGCCGAGTCCGATATTCTGCAGGAGCTCGGCGAGCATCCGCGCCGAGGCCGGCGCCGGATCGACGATCAGCACACGGCCGAGCAGCGGCGCGATGGCTCTAGCTATCTTTGGATCGAGATCGACCACCTCGGACCCCGCAGTTGTTGGCGGCCCAGGGTGCCCTGACAAGGTAAACGCCGGCTTAGCCGACGAAGGGATCCTTCACCAGGATGGTGTCCTCGCGTTCGGGGCTGGTGGAGAGCAGGGCCACAGGCGCGCCGATCAGCTCCTCGAGCCGGCGGACGTACTTGATGGCGTTGGCCGGCAGGTCGCGCCAGCTGCGCGCCCGGTGGGTGGTCTGGGACCAGCCGTCGATCTCCTCATAGACCGGCTCGACCGCCGCCTGGGCCTTGAGGCCCGCCGGCAGATAGTCGATCACCTCGCCGTCCAGCCGATAGCCGACGCAGATCTTGAGCTTCTCCAGTCCGTCCAGGATGTCGAGCTTGGTCAGGGCGATGCCCTCGATGCCGTTGATCGCCACCGACTGGCGCACCAGCACCGCGTCGAACCATCCGCACCGCCGCTGACGGCCGGTGTTCACCCCGACCTCCTTGCCCACGGTGGAGAGGTGGCGGCCGATCTCGTCGTCGAGCTCGGTCGGGAACGGCCCCCCGCCCACGCGAGTGGTGTAGGCCTTGACGATGCCGAGCACGAAGCCGGGGCCGCGCGGGCCCATGCCCGATCCGGCGGCGGCCTGGCCCGCCACCACATTGGACGAGGTGACATAGGGGTAAGTGCCGTGGTCGACGTCGAGCAAGGCGCCCTGGGCGCCCTCGAACAGGATCCGCTTGCCCTGCCGGTTCAGCTGGTCCAGCAGCCGCCAGGCCGGCTGGGCGTAGGCCAGCACGTCGGGAGCGATCTCGAGCAGCGACTGCAGCAGCCCGGCGCGGTCGAGGTCGGGCAGGCCGAGGCCCTTGCGCAGCGGGCCGTGGTGGGCCGCCAGGCGGTCGATCTTGGCCTCGAGCGCCTCGCGGTCGGCGAGGTCGGCCACCCTGATGGCGCGCCGGCCAACCTTGTCTTCGTAGGCCGGACCGATGCCGCGCCCGGTGGTGCCGATCTTGTTGGACGCCTGGGCCTCGCGGGCCTGGTCGAGGTCCCGGTGCAGCGGCAGGATCAGGCAGGCGTTGTCGGCCAGCACCAGGATGTCCGGGTCCACCTGGACGCCCTGCTCGCGGATCTTGCCGATCTCGGTCAGGAGGTGCCAGGGGTCGACCACCACGCCGTTGCCGATGATCGAGCGCTTGCCCTGGACCAGGCCCGACGGCAGCAGGGCCAGCTTGTAGACGTTGTTCCCCACCACCAGGGTATGGCCGGCGTTGTGGCCGCCCTGGAACCGCACGACCACGTCGGCGCGGTTGGACAGCCAGTCGACGATCTTGCCCTTGCCTTCGTCGCCCCACTGGGCGCCGACAACGGTGACATTGGCCATGGATACGGTCTCCCGCCTGCCGGCGGGTCCACACCCGCCCTTCGACAGGACTCGGCGGGGGGACTTTGCTCTGCGCTAGGCCGTCCGCGCCAGAGCGCGACAGCGGCGGCCGGTAGACCAGCCCCGCCGCCGGACGTCAAGATCAAGACCCCGCTAGAGCGGGATAACGTGGCGTTTGCGGCTGTAGGCAAGGTAGCCGAGGTTGGCGCCGAGCCGGAGGCCCAGCCCCGTGCGGATGGGGGCCAGGGTGACGCCGTCGGCCCGCTGATAGTTCACGCCCAGGCCCGCCACCAGATAGGCCGTGCCCTCCACGCCGGGGAAGCGGCGGAAGATCATGTCCGGGTAT
>CAZTMF010000441.1:0-3361 GCA_964614675.1 uncultured Caulobacteraceae bacterium
CCTCGGCCAGGACGGCCCGACCCACCAGCCGATCGAACAGCTGGCGGCGCTCCGGGCCATCCCGGGCATGATCACCTTCCGCCCCTGCGACGCCAACGAGACCGCCGAGTCCTGGCGGACGGTGCTGGGTCAGACCCACAAACCCGCCTGCCTCAGCTTCTCGCGCCAGGCGCTGCCGACCTTGGACCGGACCAGGTTCGCCTCGGCGAAAGGTGTCGCAAAAGGCGCCTATGTGCTGGCCGATTCAGACGGCGATCCGGAGCTGATCCTGATGGCGACCGGCAGCGAGATGCACCTCTGCATCGAGGCCTACGAGACCCTGACGGCCGAAGGCGTGAAGGCGCGGGTGGTCTCCATGCCGTCGTGGGACCTGTTCGAGGCCCAGGACGAAGCCTATCGCAACTCGGTGCTGCCCCCGGACGTCACCGCGCGGGTGGCGGTCGAGGCGGCGTCCTGGATGGGCTGGGATCGCTACGCCGGCGCCACCGGCGAGGTGCTGGCGATGAAGACCTTCGGCATGTCGGCGCCGGCCAAGGCGCTGCAGTCCCATTTCGGATTCACGGTGGACAAGGTGTTGGAGGCGGCTAGACGGCAGCTTGAGCGCAGCCGTTCGCATTCCCAGGAGAAGGCATGACCAATCCGCTGAAACAGCTTGCAGACGCGGGCCAGTCGATCTGGCTCGACTACATGCATCGCAAGCTCATGGAGAGCGGCGAGCTGAAGCGCCTGATCGAGGAGGACGCCGTCACCGGCATGACCTCCAACCCCTCGATCTTCGAGAAGGCGATCGGGGAGGGCGATGACTACGACGACCGCGTCAAGGCCGCCATGGTCGAGAGCGACCTCAGCGCCATGGACCTCTATGAGCGGCTGGCGATCAGGGACATCCAGGACGCCGCCGACCAGCTGAAGCCGGTCTGGGACCGCACCAAGGGCGCCGACGGCTTCGTGAGCCTGGAGGTGTCGCCTTATCTGGCCATGGACACCGACGGCACGATCCACGAGGCCGAGCGTCTCTGGAAGGCGGTGGATCGCAAAAACCTGATGATCAAGGCGCCCGGCACGGCGCCGGGCGTCCCGGCCATCGCCGCCCTGATCGGCCAGGGCATCAACGTCAACGTCACCCTGCTGTTCGGCCTGGAGGCCTATCTGGCGGTGGCCGAGGCCCACCTCGAGGGGCTGGAGTACTTCAAGTCCCAGGGCGGGGACGTCTCCAAGGTGCACGGCGTGGCCAGCTTCTTCGTCAGCCGCATCGACAGCCAGATCGACAAGGAGATCGACCGGCGGGTGAAGGCCGCCGACTCCCAGACCGAAAAGCTCAAGGCGCTGCGCGGCAAGGTGGCGATCGCCAACGCCAAGGTCGCCTACCAGCGCTACCAGGAGATGATCGAAAGCCCGCGCTGGAAGACCTTGGCCGCGGCCGGCGCCTCGCCCCAGAGGCTGCTCTGGGCCTCCACCGGAACCAAGGACCCGGCCTATTCCGACGTGCTCTATGTCGAGACCCTGATCGGCCCCGACACCGTCAACACCATGCCGACCAAGACGCTGGAGGCGTTCAAGGACCACGGCCAGGTGCGCCAGACCCTGACCGAGGACGTCGAGGGGGCGCAACAGGTGCTGGCGGCGCAGGAGCGCCTGGGCCTCGATCTCGACGGCGTCACCGCCAAGCTGGTGGTGGACGGAGTGAAGTCCTTCTCGGACTCCTTCGACGCCCTGCTGGCGGCCGTATCGTCCAAGCGGACCCAGATCCTGGGCCGCGCGGCGTGAACCGCCATCTGGCGCGGCTGCCGGCCGGGCTCCAGGCCGAGGTCGAGGAGACGCTGGACCGCGCCCGCCGCGAGCGCTGGGCCGAGCGCCTCTGGGCCAGGGACGCCAGCCTCTGGACCGGCCAGGACGAGGCGAAATGGCTGAAATGGCTGGACGCGGGAGAGGGCGGCTGCATCGATCTCCTGGCCCTGAAAGCTTTCCAGGCCGAGGTCCGTCAGGCCGGCTTCGCCCACGTCCTGCTGCTCGGCATGGGCGGATCGAGCCTTGGACCGGAAGTCCTGGCCCAGACCTTCGGCGCCCAGGCGGGCTTCCCTCAGCTCCTGGTGCTGGACAGCACCGACGCCGGCCAGATCCGCCGCGTCCAGGCCCTGATCGATCCGAAGAGCACCCTGTTCGTGGTCTCCTCCAAGTCGGGCACGACGCTGGAGCCCGACATCCTGCAGCGCCACTTCTGGTCCGTGGCCAAGGCGGTGCTGGGCGACAAGGCAGCCGCCCATTTCGTCGCCGTCACCGACCCCGGATCGCACCTGGAGCAGACGGCCCGGACGGAGGGCTTCCGCCGGATCTTCCCCGGCGAGCCTGAGATCGGCGGGCGCTATTCGGTGCTCTCCAACTTCGGCATGGTTCCGGCCGCGGCCATGGGCCTCGACCTCGACGGGTTCCTGGCCTCGACGCGGGAAATGGCTCTCGCCTGCAAGGGCGCGGACGCCAATCCGGGCCTTGAGCTCGGCTGCATCCTCGGAACCGCGGCCAAGAGCGGGCAGGACAAGCTCTCGATCCTGGCCTCCAGGGGACTGGCCGACCTCGGCGCATGGCTGGAGCAGCTGATCGCCGAGTCCACCGGCAAGCAGGGCAAGGCCGTGATCCCGGTCGACGCCGAGCCGGTCGGCCCCGTCGGGGCCTACAGCCGCGATCGGGTCTTCGCCTATCTGCGCCTGGAGGGTCACGACGAGCCCGAACTCGACGCCCTGGCCGACGGCTTGGCCGACGCCGGCCACCCCCTGGTGTGGATCGACCTGCCGAGCCGGGACAGCCTGGGCCAGGAGTTCTTCCGCTGGGAGGTGGCGACCGCCATCGCCGGGGCGGTGATGCAGCTCAACCCCTTCGACCAGCCGGACGTCGAGGCGAGCAAGATCAAGACCCGCGCCCTGACCGATCAGTACGAGCAGACCGGCGCCTTGGAGCCCGAGACGCCTGTGGCCCAGGACGGCGAGGTGGCGCTCTATGCCGACCCGGCCAACGCCAAGGCCGTGGCTGGCGGCGACGGCTCGGTCCAGGCGATGCTCGAGGCCCACCTCAGGCGCGTGGGGGAGGGCGACTACGTCGGCCTCCTGGCCTATATCGACCGCAGCCATCCCCACATCGATGCGCTGCAGCGGATCAGGAAGCGTATCCGCGACCGCAAGACCGTCGCGACCGTGCTGGGCTTCGGGCCGCGGTTCCTGCATTCAACCGGCCAGGCCTACAAGGGCGGACCCAACTCCGGCGTCTTCATCCAGATCACCGCTGAGCCGGCCCAGGATCTCCCCGTGCCCGGCCGCAAGTACGGCTTCGAGGTGGTCCAGGCCGCCCAGGCCCGCGGCGACATGGGCGT
>CAZTMF010000442.1:0-3352 GCA_964614675.1 uncultured Caulobacteraceae bacterium
CCTTGCTCGGTCTGCTCCGACCCGGGGCGCGACCCCGCCCTGATCTGTGTGGTCGAGGAGGTCGGCGGGCTCTGGGCCATGGAGCGGGGCGGCGCCTTTCGGGGCCGCTATCATGTGCTGGGCGGCCTGCTCTCGGCCCTGGACGGCGTCGGGCCGGATTCGCTGCGCATCGGCGAACTGGTGGGCCGGGTCGCCGAGGGCCAGGCGCGGGAGGTGATCCTGGCCCTGCCCGCCACCGTCGACGGCCAGACCACCGCCCACTATCTCGCCGAGCGGCTCACGCCTTCTGGCGTGCAGGTGACCATGCTGGCCCGCGGCGTGCCGGTGGGGGGCGAGCTCGACTGGCTCGACGACGGCACCATCGCCCAGGCGCTCCGGGCGCGGCGGCCCGCCTGAACTTCCTTCACCGTCATCGGCCGGCTTGTCCGGCCGACCCATGAACACTACCGTTCTCCAGTGGGCATGGGTTCTGGGGACAAGCCCGCGAATGACGGTGGTCTAAATCGAGGCCATCGCCAGCACCCGCTCGGCCCGCGCCAGGTGCAGCCGTTCCACCATCTGGCCCTCCAGGCGGATCGCGCCCTTGCCCTCGGCCTCCGGCGCGGCGAAGGCGGCGACCACGGCCCGCGCCCATCGGATCTCCCCGGCGGAGGGCGAAAAGGCGCGGTTGGCGGGCTCGATCTGGCTGGGATGGATCAGGGTCTTGCCGTCCAGACCCAGGCCCGCTTCCTCGGTGCATTCGGCCTCGAATCCTGCCGCGTCCTCAATGGCGTTGTAGACCCCGCCCAGCGCCGCAAGGCCGTGGGCGCGGGCGGCGATGTTCATGTGGAGAAGGGTGGCCTTCAGCCCGGCGCGGGCGATCGGGCCCTTGAGCCCCAGCTCGGCAGACAGGTCGTTCGGCCCCAGCACCAGGGCCTCCAGCCCCGCCCCGGCGGCCGTCTCCACGATTTCCCGAAGGTTCAACACCGCCCGCGCGGTCTCGACCATGATCCAGAGCCTCGTGCGGCCGCCCAGCGCCCTGTCGTAGGCCCGCGCCTCGGCCGCCGAGGAGACCTTGGGCGCCAGCACCGCGTCCGGCGCGGCCTCGGCCATGGCCTCGAGGTCCGCCTGCCCCCAGGGCGTGTCCATGCCGTTGCAGCGGACGACCACCTCGCGTCCGCCGAAGCCGACCCCCACGGCGGCGACGGCGGCGGCCCGCGCCGCCTCCTTGGCCTCGGGCGCGACCGAGTCCTCGAGGTCCAGGATCACGCCGTCGCTCTTGAGGTCGCGCGCCTTCTCCAGCGCCCGTGCGTTGGACGCGGGGACGTAGAGCAGGCTGCGGCGCGGGCGCAGCCCGGATTCGTCCTGCGTCATCGCGCGGCCTCTCTGGTTTCGGCCCATGGGCGTCCTATGATGCGTCCATGAGCAGCTCCGATCCCGAGATCATCCGATACGACGAAACCGCCTGCAATGTGCTGGGCGGCGAACTCCTGCCCTGCTCGATCGACCCGGTCACCGGCTTCTACCGCAACGGCTGCTGCGAGACGGGACCGGAGGACATGGGCATGCACACCGTCTGCGCGGTGATGACCAACGACTTCCTGGCCTTCTCCAAGTCCATGGGCAACGACCTGTCGACGCCGCGGCCGGAGTACGGATTTTCCGGCCTGAAGGCAGGCGACCGCTGGTGCCTGTGCGCCCCGCGCTGGAAGGAGGCGCTGGACGCCGGCATGGCGCCTCAGCTGGTGCTCGAGGCCACGCATGAGGAAACCCTGGCGATCGTGCCCCTCGGCGTCCTCAAGGACCACGCCCATCATGGCTGACGGGTGAGCGGGTATTCCCGTTCGAGGTCGTAGCGGGAGCCCTCGGCCGTGGGCCAGCTGGAATAGAGGCCGAAGCCATCGACGCGGAAGGGCGGCGATCTCAGGAGGTTGTGCCCCTGGACCCAGGCGGCGACGCGCACGGGATCGGAGCGCTTCAGATAGGCCAGGGTGACGTGTGGTTTGTAGGCGCGTTGATCGGGCTTGAGGCCCGCCAGGCGGGCGGCGGCCTCGCAGCGGCCGGCGAGCTGGCGCAGGGGCTCGCTCTCGGCGACGCCGGCCCACACGGCCCTGAGATCCTTGCCCTCGCCGAAGGTCCCGACGCCGTCCAGCACCAGATCGAAGGGCGCGCCGGCGACTTGCGAGAGCTCGGCGTCCAGATCGCTGGCCATGGGCTCGGAGACCTCTCCGAAGAAGCGAAGGGTGATGTGCAGGGTGTCCAGCGGCCGCCAGCGCGCACGCGGCAGGCCCTGCTGGCGGCGCGCCAGGCCCTCGCCGATCTCCGGCGGGGCGGCGATGGCGGCGAAGAGGCGGATCACGCGCGGCGCCTCAGGGCGCGGGCCACGACCGGCGCCAGCCGCGCGCTGATGATCTTCACGCCGCGGGGGTTGGGATGCAGGCCGTCGCCCTGGTTCAGGTCCCGGCGCAACTCCACGCCGGCCAGCAGGTCGGGATAGAGCGGGACGTCCTCGGCCCGAGCGACGGCGGGGAAGACGGCGTTGAAGTCGCGGGCGAAGCCGGCGTTCAGGCGATACGGCGCGCTCAGGCCGCAGAGCAGGGTCCCGATCCTGCGCGCCTTCAGCCGACGCACGATGCCCTCGAGGTTGGCGCGGGTAGACGCCGGTTCGAGCCCCTGCAGCAGGTCGTTGCCCCCCAGGGCGACGATGCAGAGGGAGGTGTCCGGCTGGACGCTGAAGTCCACCCGCCCCAGTCCCCCGGCGGTTGTGTCGCCCGAGACGCCGGCGCCCCTGACGACGCTCCTGACGCCGATCCGCGCCAGGGCGAGCTGAAGCTGCGCGGGGAGGGCGTCCGAGGCCCTGAGGCCGTAGCCGGCGGTGATGGAGTCGCCGAGGATGGTGATCACGGGGTCGCGCCGGGCCGCCAAGGCATGGCGCGAAAGCGACAGCGCGGCCATTCCGCCCAGGAGCGCGCGGCGACTGTGGTAGGAAGGGGGGGATGACATCTTCCTTCCCTATTTAGAGCCTTCCTCTGCGTCCTCAATCTGTCCCCGAGACCGGCATCCCGATGCGCGATGCGCCCCTTCCATTGTCGCTGCAGGGCGTCTGCCTGACCCTGCCCTCGGCCGCGGGGCCAGTGGAGATCCTGCGCGACGTCGATTTCACCGTGTCCCCGCGCGAACGGGTGGCGGTGACCGGGCCCTCCGGCTCGGGCAAGTCCTCGCTGATCGCGGTGGCGGCCGGACTGGAGCGGCCGACCCGGGGCCAGGTCCTGCTGTTCGGCCAGGACCTCGGGGGGATGGGCGAGGACCGGCGGGCGAAGCTGCGCCGCGGCCGCGTCTCGCTGGTGTTCCAGTCCTTCCACCTCCTGCCCAA
>CAZTMF010000443.1:0-3348 GCA_964614675.1 uncultured Caulobacteraceae bacterium
TGGCGAAGTTCTCCGGCGGAGGCATGAGCCAGAAGCCCATCTTGGTCACGACGCCATAGTTCGACTGCTTGAACAGGCCATCGATGCGAGGACCGAACCCCGGCTTGAACTGCTGCCAGGTCCTGGCGCCGGGCAGGGCGCCCATGCCGGTGCGCATCATCCTGCCGTTGGGCAGGACCACCTCGATGCCGCACTGGGCCTCGAAATGGTTGCGGTATGGCGCGAGCGTGACGCCGACGCCGCCGTCCAGCGCGTTCCCCAGCACACTGCCCCAGCCCGGGCTGGGAACGTCGATCCAGAGCTTCAGGCCCTTTTCCTGGATGTGATTGTACAGGTCGAAATAGCTGACGCCCGGCTCGACCACGACATAGCCGTGTCGTTCGTCGATCTCGACGATCCGGTTCATCCGCTTCAGGTCGAAGACGACGCTACCGGCGAGGGCGGGGGCGGCCCCGCCGTAGCCCAGGTTCTTGCCGGTGGAGATCGGATAGATCGGAATGCGATACCGGTTGGCGACCTTGACCAGCTCGACGACCTGGTCCGCGTTGTCCGGAGCCACCGCTGCGGACGCGGTGCGCTCATCGGCTTCCCCCCACAGGATCGAGTAGGAGTCGCGATAGAGTTCGAGGTCCTCGTCGGAGGTGAAGACCCATTGGTCTCCGACGATGCCGGCGAACGCCTGGAGGGCCGCCGTGAAATCGGCCTGGCTGACATTTGGCGGCAGTTTCACGGTCAGACCTCCCAGCGGCCCTGACCAAGGCGGCGGCGGGCGGATTTTTGCATGAACCAGGCATGCAGCGTTCCGTCCGACCGTGACGGTCGGTAGGCGCGGACCAGCGGAGCGGGGTTTGCGGCGAGGCGCTGTGCGCCGTCTAGAAATGCAGCCACATCTTGCGGACATGCGTGGCCGTGCGCATCGCCGACGGACCACTGGCTTCGCGCCGTCAGGCGGAAGCCATGATCCCAGGCCATCCGCTCCAGACAGAAGAGGGTGGCGCCGGAACTGATGCCGGCGATGGCCTGGCTCTTGTCCAAGAGGCGCGCCAATCCGGCTTGCGCGGCCGCGTCGAGCCGCACTCCGACGACCGCGGCCTCCCGCCTGCCGGCCCTGACCGACGCGGCCAACTGGCGGGGAATCTCAATGGTCTCGTCGATGAGCAGGGCGTCGATCGACCGCGCTTCGCGGGAGCCTCGCTCGGGCGCGCGGCAGGCGTCGAATCCGGCGGCGCCGGCCAACGAGGCGAAGGCCAGGCCGGCTCCGACGGCGGTCCGTCTCGTCACCATTCGCGCTTGCTCCCCACGGGCCTTGCTCAGGGCCGCTTCGTCGCTTGGTGGGTCTCACCCTGCGAAGGCGCGAGGTAGGCGGCCAGCAGCGCCAGATCGTCGTCGCTGATCTCGGTTTTCCGGAAGGACGGCATGAAGGAAACGCCACGCCGGACCGCCAGCTTCACGTAACCGGGACGCAGGTCGCTCCGCTGCTCGAGAATGGCGGGGACGGCCCCGCGGTACTTCCGCTGGAGCGCCTGGCTGCCCGGCCCCTCCGCCGTGCTGTGACAATCGCTGCACCATTTGTCGAAGATCTTCCCCCCCGCCGACCGCACGGGTTCGGCGGCAGGGACGGTTTGCGACGAGGGGCGTGTCCACTGCAGCGCGCAGCCGCCCAGGGTTACGGCCAGGGCGGCGCAGGCCGCGACAGCGCGGCCTGGCCGGAGTTGAAAGCCCTTCGCCGCGTCCCGAACCCGTGCTGCGAGGAGCGAGGACACGGGCCCTCAGTACTTGAAGGTGAGGATCACCCCGAAGGTTCGCGGATCACTGAGGGCGAAGGCGCCATTGCTCACGATGGGAAGGCCGCCTGGAACGGGGCTCGGGATCGCGGCCGCGATGCCCCATCCATCCGGAATGTACCGGACGTCGGCGACATTCCGGACGTAGCCGGTGATCGAGTAGTGGTCTCCGAACAACAAGGTGGCGTTGAAGTCGCCGACGGCCTGTGACTCGACGTGCACGAAGGGCTGGGCGCCGACGGCCGCGAAAGCTTGGGGGATGGATGACGTGTCGTGACCCGTGAAGAAGTGGACGTCCCCGTGCAGCAGCAGGGTGGCCTTGCCCATGGGGATGCGATGGTCATAGGCCGCGCTGCCCTGGAAAGGCGCCACGCCAGGGACGGTGTCATTGGAGAACAGGAAGGCATACTGGCCGAAGCCGCCGTACCGGGCATGGGTATAGGACGCGTTGAGGCTGAACGTGCCGTTGGCCCAGGGCCGCGCCAGCACCTCCAGCTCGGCGCCGTAGGACTTCATCGGGGAGGCGACGGTGTTGAAGGTGGGCGTCGCTGGCGTCTGGGGCGAGGTGTTGAGCCCAGCGGTCTGGTAGCCCCCGTAGTTGTAGTAGAAGACGGCGCCATTCACCTGCAGGCGATTGTCCAGGAACCTGTTCTTCGACCCGACCTCGTAGGCCGTCAGGGTTTCGGCCTGCAGGGTTTGCGCCACGGGGTGGAAGGTGGCGTCCGTGGTCAGGGTGATGTCGCCCGGAGAGAAGCCGGTGGAGATCGACGCGTACAGCAGATTGCGCGGCGTCAGATCGTGTTCCAACCGCACCTTGTAGGTGACATTGTTGAACTTCCGCAGGCCTTGATCGCCGGTCAGTGACTGGGTGATCCCGATGATGCTCGTATAGTCCTCGGTATTGCGGATCTGGGTGTGGTCGTAGCGGATCCCGGCGGTCAAACGGGTCTCAGGCGTGAAGGCATAGGTGCCCTCGGCGAAGGCCCCTTCAGCGGATGTAACTTTGTGAGAGTTCGACTTGAACGCATACGGTCCGTTCGGCAACATGAACAGGTTGTTCACGTCGGTAAGAGTATTGTGATAGTATAGGAACCCGGCCTGCCACTGCAGCTTGGCGTCCCTGTCCGTATTCCGGATCCGCACCTCCTGGGTGAGGAACCCGTCATCCGGCGTGAAGACTGTCTGGTTGGCGTTGAAAAACAGGCTGCGCAGGTAGAGGGTCGCGTCCTCGTACCAGGTGCGATACGTCGGGATATAGGTGATGTCCACCGATCCGAGGTTCAGATTCAGCTCGGCCCAATACTGGTGGAAGTCGTTCTTTCCAGGTGGAGCTATCTCCTGCGGCGTGAAGACGAACGTGTCGGGCGTGACTTGATTGATGGTCACGCCCCCGGAGTGGGTCGTGTTGTATTCCTGAGTGTAGCCGAGCAAAGCGGAGAAGTTGTCGGTCGGGGTCCAAAGGGCCTTGACCCTGATGTCCTCGTTCCTGAGCGCGCCCCCTTCTGCCGTATAGTAGCCGTCCCGTTCGTAGAAGTTGCCCGACACCCGCACGGCCAGCTTGTCC
>CAZTMF010000444.1:0-3332 GCA_964614675.1 uncultured Caulobacteraceae bacterium
ACCGAGCTTTCGGTGACGTCCAGGTGGATGAAGCCGGCCGCGCCGGCCCAGCTCTGTCGCTTGGAGCGGGCGCTGAAGCGCACCGTCAGGCCGGTGGCCTGGGGGATCACCTCCCGCGCCCCGCTGAGCTTCGCGATCAGCGGCAGCAGTTCGTCGTAATAGGCCTGGTTGATCGGCGGCAGGCCGTGCTGGGCCTGAAGGTTGGTCTCGGCCATCTCCGGCAGGCGCGCCACCTGGCTGCGATGCCGCGCCAGGAGGAATCCCTGGCGGTCCAGCGACAGCTCCCCCGGCGCCGCCCCGCGCATGTCGCGGATCAGCACCTCATGGCCCTCGAGCGGCATCAGGCTGCGCTCGGGCTCGACGAGGTCGAAGCGCCCGCGTTGCAGTTCCGCGTTGAAATAGTTCACACGGGACCGCACTGACCGGTCATCGATTGTTGCGAGCGCCATCTTGAGCCTCCCTGGATCCAACGGACGGCGCCTGGCGTCGTGGGTCAAGCCTGGAGAGCCCGGGTCACCCTTTGGAACTGCGCAGCCAGTTTCGGGCTGTTATGAATGGCGTGGCGTGTCAGAGGACAGTGCCGACATGTCTGATGCGGGTGTCCGCGCCGAAACCCTCGACGCTGTGCTGGCCGAGATTTGGTCCTTGGGTCGCCAGGACCCGCTGGCCGCCGCCATGGCCTGCAAGCTGGCGATAAAGCGTTTCCCGGACGCCCCGGTCCTTTGGGCGCTACGGGGCCGGATGTTCCTGGCGGCGCGAGACCACGAACGGGCCGCGCCGGCGCTGGAGCGTGCGCTCCAGCTCGCGCCCGACGACGCCGAGGTGCGCGCGGCCTTCGCGGAGACGAAGCTCGCGCTCGGCCTGCCAAAGGTCGCCCTCGAAGCGCTGGACGGCGCCCCGTCGTCAGAACATCTCCCGAACGGACTGGGTCGCACGGTCGGCCTTCTGAGGCTCCTTGCCGGCGACTTCGACGGCGCCGTGGAGGCGCTGGAATCCTGCGGGGCCGAGCCGGACCTGTTGCGACATGCGCGCATGGCTGAGGCGGCGGATCGGGCCCAAGGCCTGAAGCCGCAGGACAAGCGCGCCTTCATTGAATCGACGGAAGCCCTTCTCGGGGCGGACCCGGCAAGCGCGGAGGCCATTTTCGCCGGCCTCGTCTCACGCGCGCCAGGCTACGGCCCGGCCTGGGTCGGGCTGCGCGGGGCGATCATGGCTCAAGGGCGGCCGGATCCCGGATTCGCCGACGCGCCGGCGGCCGTGCAACCGCTCATCGCCCGCAAGCCGGCCGGCCGGGGTCTGGTGTTCGATCCGCTCGACGTCATCCCGGTGCGCCCGCGCGCCAGGGCGCTGACCGAGGTCCCGAGCAGGTCCGAACTCATGCGCACGGACGACACTTGGCTGACGTTGGAGCGTGAAGGTCTCGCGGAGGTCCTCCAGCCAACGATCCCCTGCGACGGCCCGGGCGACGAAGTCCGGCTCGCCTACGCAAGCGCCGAGAGCTTCGTTGCGGTCATGGCCGACGCCGCAATCGTTGGACGAGGCTTGGTCGTTGACCGCTCCGGAGCGCTGATCGAAGAGCTGCAGGGCGGGATATCGGCGAGCAAGTTCGAAGCGCAGTGGACCGATGGCGGCTTGAAATTCGATCCGGGCCAGTTCCGGCACGGATTCTGTCCGGTCCAGGTGTTCGACGAGCCGGCGTTTCTGATGGCGGGACCGAGCGATGGCGCCTTCGGCGACTGGATGGTGAATTTCTTGCCACGCCTCGCTATGGCCCGGCGTGCGGGGCTCGACGCCAAGCTGGTCATAAGGTCATGGGCGCCGGCGTTCGTGCGCCGGACCTTGGCCTTCCTCGGCCATGGCGAGGATCGCATCCTCGAGCATAATCCTCGCGGCGTGTCGGTCTTCCGCCGACTCTATGTCCCATCATGGCCGTTGCCGCACCGCAGGCGCGCCGTGACGGGGCTGCTGCGCGGCCTTGAGGTCGACGCCCCTCCGCGCACCGGCGGCCCCCAGCGGATCTACCTCTCGCGCGAGAACATGAAGGCGCGGCCCTTGACCAACGAGGCTGAGGTGCGCGCCCGTTTCGAGGAGAGGGGCTTCGTCACCGTCCAGCCCGAGCGGCTGGCGCTGGAGGAACTGCACGCCCTGCTGAGCTCGGCCAGCCACGTTGCTGGCCCCTATGGCTCGGCTTTCCTGAATCTCGCCTTTTGCCGTGAGAAACCGACCTGCCTCGTCTGCGCGCCGGCCTACTACGAGGGCTTCCTCCGCGAGATCACCCTGTGGCTCGGCTCGATGGACGCGCCGTTCGGGCTGGTGCTGGGCGAGCCCGGCGAGGCGGGCCCTCTCAGGAAAGCGCCATGGACCCTCGACCTGGGGCGTCTCGAGGTCGCCATCGAACGGGTCCTGGACGCCAGCTGACGCTGGGAGAGGCGGCGCGGACCTGCACATCTCTCTTAATAGCAATTAGAGATATTCGACAGATTTGTTCCGGTAAAAGGTGGCTATTCTCAAAATATTCGCGTAGATTCAGCGAATGAAAAATTCAATCGGAGTCGAAGGGAATTCTTGGGAGGATAGAATAACTGGAGCGGGCGACAATGGCGGTGGCGGATTCGTCGCAATTGCGACCGAATCGGACACCCCGAGCGCGGCTACCGGCTTCGACAGGAACGATCTGCTTGCGCTCGTCCCTCACATGCGGGGGTTCGCGCGGTCGCTTTGCCGCGACCATGCCATGGCCGATGACCTGACCCAGGACGCCCTGGTCAGCGCCCTGAAGCGCCAGGAGACCTTCACCACCGGCACCAATCTGAAGGCATGGCTGTTCACCATCCTGCGCAACCAGTTCTTCAGCGAGAAGCGCAAGTCGTGGCGGGCCAAGCCGCTCGACCAGAAAATGGCGGAGGAGACCCTCGTCGCCCTGTCCAATCCCATGGCTTCGCTCGAACTCGAGGACGTGCGCGCGGCCATGCTGTCGCTGTGCGTCGAGCAGCGCGAGGCCCTGATCCTCATCGCCGTTGCGGGTCTCCCGTACGTGGAGGCGGCCAAGGTAAGCGGTTGCGCCGTCGGCACGATCAAGAGCCGCGTCAGCCGCGCACGCCAAACGCTTGCGGCGGCGCTGGCGGACGACCTGCCGATCGCACGGACGCCCGTCCCGGGCGGCGCCATGAATTCGCTGCTTGCCGACGCCAACCGGCTCTGCGGCTGGGACGTCGCAAAGGCGCCGCCTCTTGAGGAATCTGCGGCCGACGATGCGCTGGAGGCCTGGCCGAGAATCGAACTCGGGTACGCGGATTTGCAGTCCGCTGCGTAACCACTCCGCCACCAGGCCG
>CAZTMF010000445.1:0-3332 GCA_964614675.1 uncultured Caulobacteraceae bacterium
GTTCGGGCTTCGGCGACGCCAACCAGCACGGCATGGAAGGCGTGCGCTTCTACACGAAGGTGAAGACCGTCACGGCCCGCTGGCCGGACACCGAGCTGGAGGGCGCGGGCGACTCCGCCTTCATCATACCGACCATGCGCTGAGGCCGGGGCCTTGGACTTCAGCCTCAGCGAGGAGCAGTGCGCGATCCAGGAGGCGGCCCGCGCCTTCTCCGACGCCGAGCTGGCACCCAACGCCGCGCGATGGGACGAGGAAAAACACTTCCCAGTCGACGTGCTGCGTCAGGCCGCGGCCCTGGGCCTGGCGGCCATCTATGTGCGCGAGGACGTCGGCGGCTCGGGGCTTGGGCGCGTCGAGGCGGCCCTGGTGTTCGAGGCCCTGGCGCGCGGCTGTGTCTCGACCGCCGCCTTCCTGTCGATCCACAACATGTGCGGCTGGATGGTCGACCGCTATGGCTCGGAGGCGCTTCGTCAGGCGTGGCTGCCCAGGCTCGCGAGCCTGGAGGCGGTCGCCAGTTACTGCCTGACCGAACCGGGTTCGGGCTCGGACGCCGCCTCCCTGCGGACCACCGCCCGGCGCGATGGCGACGACTATGTGCTGAACGGCTCCAAGGCCTTCATCTCCGGCGGCGGCGTCTCGGACGTCTACCTGGTGATGTGCCGGACGGGCGCGGAGGGTCCGAAGGGCATTTCCACGATCCTTGTCGAGAAGGGGACGCCCGGTCTCTCCTTCGGCGCCCAGGAAAAGAAGCTCGGCTGGAACTCCCAGCCCACCGCCATGGTCCAGTTCGACGACTGCCGCGTGCCGGCCTCGAACCTGGTCGGCCAGGAGGGCGTGGGCTTCCGGATCGCCATGAGCGCGCTCGACGGAGGGCGGGTGAACATCGGCGCCTGCTCGCTCGGCGGCGCGGGCTTCGCGCTTGAAACCGCCCTCGCATACGTCCAGACCCGCCAGCAGTTCGGCCGGCCCCTGGCCGACTTCCAGGCCCTGCAGTTCAAGCTGGCCGACATGGCCACCGACCTCGAGGCCTCGCGGCTGATGGTGCACCGCGCCGCCGCCGCCATGGACGCGGACGATCCCGACAAGACCCGCCTCTGCGCCATGGCCAAGCGGTTCGCCACCGACGCCTGCTTCGCCATCGCCGACCAGGCGCTGCAGCTCCACGGCGGCTACGGCTATCTGAAGGACTATCCGCTGGAGCGCATCCTGCGCGACCTGCGCGTCCACCGGATCCTGGAAGGAACCAACGAGATCATGCGCGTGATCATCGCCCGGGAGACGCTGCGAGCATGAGCGAAGAGCCCGAAGTCATCGTCCGCACCCACGGCGCCGCCGGGCGGCTGACGCTGAACCGGCCCCGGGCGTTGAACGCCCTGACCGCCGGCATGTGCGAGACGATCAACGCGGCGCTGCTGGCCTGGCTTGGCGACGACGCCGTCCGCCTCGTGCTGATCGACCACGCCGGCGAGCGCGGCTTCTGCGCCGGCGGCGACATCCGCAAGGTGGCCGAAAGCGGCCAGGGAGACGGCTTAGAGGCGCGCCGCTTCTTCGGCTCCGAGTACCGGATGAACGAGCTCCTGTTCCGCTATCCCAAGCCGGTCGTCGCGATCATGGACGGGATCACCATGGGCGGCGGGGTCGGGATCTCGATGCCGGCGTCCATCCGCATCGCCACGGAACGGACCCTGTGGGCCATGCCCGAGGGGGACATCGGCCTCTTCCCCGACGTCGGCGGCGGCTGGCATCTGCCGCGGATGCCTGGGCAGACGGGGGCCTGGCTCGCCCTGACCGGCGCACGGCTGAAGGCGGAAGATGGCTGCGCGCTGGGCATCGCCACCCACTACATCTCGTCCGAGCGGGTGGAGGAGCTGAAGGCCGCCCTGGTCTCCGGTCCGGGCGTGCAGGAGTCGGTCGCCGCCCTGACCACCGATCCCGGCCCCTCCCCGCTGGACGAGCACCGCGAGAAGCTGGACCAGCTGTTCAGCTTCGACACGGTCGAAGAGATCATGGCGGCGCTCGAAGCCGGGGGCGGATGGGCCAGGGCCCAGGCGGCGATCCTCGCCCGCAAATGCCCCACCACCCTGAAGGTCGCCCTGCGCCTCATCCGCGGGGGCGCGCGGCGGACCAGCTTCGCCGAGGAGATGGCTGTCGAATACCGGCTGGCCGTGCGCATGACGCGGCGCCACGACTTCATCGACGGCGTCAGGGCCGTCCTGATCGACAAGGACAACGATCCCCGCTGGCGGCCGCGGGACCTGGCCGGGGTGACCGCCGCGCTGCTGGACGAGCTCTTCGCGCCCCTGCCGGCGCAAGAGGAATGGACGCCGCTGCGCTAAGGCGGCGAGCGGGAGGATCAGGGCATGGAACGCATCGGATTCATCGGCCTCGGCAACATGGGCCGGCACATGTCGGCCAACCAGCTGAAGGGCCAGCGCAAGGTGGCGGCCTACGACCTCTCGCCAGTGGCCCGGGCGCGCGCCCAGGAGGCCGGCTGCGATCCGGCGGGCAGCGTCGCGGAGGCGGTGCGCGAGGCGGACGCGGTGATCACCATGCTGCCGGCCGGGCCGCACGTGCGCCAGGTGGTGACCGAGGAGGTCCTGCCAAACGTCCGGCCCGGAACCCTCCTGGTCGACTGCTCCACCATCGATGTGGAGACCGCCCGCGACCTCTCCGACCTCTGCGCCGAGAAGGGCCTCCGCTACGCCGATGCTCCGGTCTCGGGCGGCATGATGGGGGCCGAAGCCGCGACCCTGACTTTCATGGTCGGCTGCCGCGACGACGCAACCTTCGCCGATGTGGAAGAGGCCGTGCGGCCCATGGGCCGGGCGGTGATCCGCGCGGGCGGTCCGGGCGCCGGCCAGGCGGCCAAGATCTGCAACAACATGCTGCTCGGCATCTCGATGATCGGGACCTGCGAGGCCTTCGCCCTGGCCGAGAAGCTGGGACTGGACTGGCAGAAGTTCTATGACATCGCCTCCAAATCGTCCGGCCAGTGCTGGTCGGTGACCACCAACTGCCCTATCCCCGGCCCCGTACCGAACTCGCCGGCCAACAACGGCTACGAGGCGGGCTTCGCCACGGCGATGATCCTCAAAGACCTGAAGCTGGCCCAGGCCTGCGCTGCATCCGCGGGCGCCTCGGCCCCCATGGGCGCACAGGCGGAAGGCCTCTTCGCCCTGTTCGACCAGCTGGGCTACGGGAACAAGGACTTCTCCGCGATCATCCAGCTACTTCGCGGAAAACTGGCCGAGCTGGCCTAGGAGCGTTTTGCATGAGCTACGAGACCCTGATCGTCGAGACGGCCGAGGGCGTCTGCCTGATCCGCTTCAACC
>CAZTMF010000446.1:0-3326 GCA_964614675.1 uncultured Caulobacteraceae bacterium
CGCCGGCCTGGTCGATCACCAGCTGGCAGCCCTCGGCGGTGGCGAGATCGCCCACGGCAGGCGCGGCCCTGGCTCCGGCTTCGCGGAGTTCGGCCACGGTCTCGTCGACGCGTTCGGGCGAACGGCCATTGACCAGCACCTCGGCGCCGCATGCGGCGAGCTTGCTCGCCGTGGCCCTGCCGATGCCCGACGTCGAACCGGTGACGAGCGCCCGAAGGCCCTTCAGGTCCAGTTGCATGTGATCGCCTCGTGTCGCGCGAAGGACAGCTTGTACTGGCCTCGGCGCGACGGGGCACCTCGATTCATGTTGATCGGGGCTTGTCTAGGACCGCCGCGGAGACGAGCCGCCCGACGAGGCCGGCTAGTGCATCTCCGCCCGCACCTTGGCGCGCAGGACGTCGATCGGGGCCAGGCCCTTGTCGGTCTTGAAGTGCCAATAGGTCCAGCCGTTGCAGGCGGGCTGGGATTGCACCATCGCCCCGATCTTGTGGATCGAACCGGCGAGGTCGCCGACGATGATCGAGCCGTCGGCCCGGACCTTGGCCGCGTGGCGGCCGTTGGGACAATAGAGCACGTCGCCCGGCCGCAGCAGACCGGCCTCGACGATGTGGCCGAAGGGAACGCGGGGCTCGGACCTCTTGGAGCCCATCACCTCGAGGTCCTCGGGCGAGGCGGGCTTGACCTTGGCGATGCGCGACTTGGCCAGGGCGACGTAGTCGGTCTCGCGCTCGATGCCGATGTACCGCCGCCCCAGCCGCCGCGCGGCCGCCCCGGTGGTGCCGACGCCGAAGAAGGGGTCGAGGATGATGTCGCCGGGCTTGGAGGCCGCCAGGATCACCCGGTGCAGCAGGGCTTCCGGCTTCTGGGTCGGATGCGCCTTGCGGCCGGCGCCGTCCTTGATCCGCTCCTCGCCGGTGCACAGGGCGAGGGTCCAGTCCGAGCGCATCTGCAGCTCGTCGTTGGCCATCTTCATGGCGTCGTAATTGAAGGTGTAGCGCTTCTGGCCGCGACTCTTGGCGGCCCAGATCAGGGTCTCATGGGCGTTGGTGAAGCGGGTGCCCTTGAAGTTCGGCATCGGGTTGGACTTGCGCCAGACGATGTCGTTCAGGATCCAGTAGCCCAGGTCCTGCAGCGTCCCGCCCACGCGGAAGATGTTGTGGTAGCTGCCGATCACCCAGATCGAGCCCTCGTCCTTCAGCACGCGCCGGCATTCCGACAGCCAGGCGCGGGTGAAGCTGTCGTAGGCTTCGAAGGAGGCGAACTGGTCCCAGTGGTCGTCGACGGCGTCGACCTTGGAATTGTCCGGCCGCAGCAGCTCGCCGCCGAGCTGGAGGTTGTAGGGCGGGTCGGCGAAGATCAGGTCGACGCACTTGTCCGGCAGGCTCGCCAGGGCCTCCAGGCAATCGCCCTCGATGATCCGATCCGCCTCAACAACCATGACGCGCCGCTCCGCTCGAATCTCCAGTACCGGCCGGGACGGTTAAAAGCAGCTTAGAGAATGCAGTTAATTCGTCTTCACCCGGGTGTGAATCCAGCGATCGGGCGACGGCTTAGCAAGGTCGCCGGAGCACCAGCATGATGTCGCTCAGGCGCAGGTCGCGGCCCAGCGCCGCTTTCCCCAGCCGGGCGGTGAGCCGATAGAGCGGCCCGAGCACCGGCCTGCGGCAGAGCTTGGCGAACCGATTGCCCTCGTAGCGTCCGGCGTAGGCGACCTCCAGCCCGTTGTCCGCAGCGCGGGCGATGATCCGATCGAACCCGATCTCCGGACGGTGGAAGGTCTTGAACGGCGGCCTTCCCGGCGCCCCGGCGTCCTTCATGCCGAAGATGTGGCGGAGGGCGAGCACATGGAAGGCGTGCGGGGTCAGGCGAGTGAAAAGTCCGGCCAGACTCGCTCGGTCCGGCCATGCGAGGACGATCAGCCCCCCGGGCCGGACGGTCCCCACGAACTTGTCGATGACCGCGCCCGGCGTCTTCAGGTGCTCGATCACGTTCCAGCAGACCACCATATCGTAGGCCGCCGGCTTCATCTCGACCGAGTGCAGGTCGCCCAGGATCTTGGTGCGGGCCCCGTTCCGGGCCAGCTGTTCGGGGCTCATGTCGATCACGGTCATATCGACGTCGGAGGGCAACGCCACGTGGGAAGCCGAGCCTCCCCCAGCCTCGAGCACCCGCAGCAGTCCGAATTGCGGCCGGCAGAGCTCAAGCTCCGCCGAGACCCGCCCATAGGCTTCAGCGTAGCCACATCTCTCGGCCATTTTAACTTCAGGTCGCCCTGTGAGGCGATCCCGTCCCAACCCACTAGCCACCACTGAGGCGCGCTCGATCAGTCCGGGTCAAGCTCTCGTTGCAACCGGCGGGGGAGGCACGGAGTGGATTCAAGATTTGCGCGAAAATCAGATGGAAGCGGGGCCGTAAATCTTTGAAATCCCACAAGCCCCGCCGCGTCCCGCTATCGTTAATGCCGCTTTAAGCGACACGGATCAGCGTTCTCGAACCGCTCTGTGACGGCGGGGCATCGGGGAGGCGGCCATGAGCGACTTGGGCGCCAGAGGCGGCCGGCGGGGACTGTTCGCGGGGCTGAGGGAAGACCGGTTCACCAACGTGGATCTGATCGTGGTGCTGGCGGCGCTGGCCGTCACCGGTCTCGTCGGGGCCCTGAGCGGAATCTCGCTGGCGTATTGACGAGGTCAATTCTAGCCTAGCTGTGGCCCAACGGCCACTTTGCGGGGGCGACGCAGGGGCCTAGAAGCCAAGTCGAGGCTCTTGGGGAGGCCGAACTTTGCCCGTCACGCCCGTCGATACCGCGCCGCCGCCGGCCGCGGTCGAAACCGTTGTGGTCACCGCCGCACGCTTGCCGCCGCCGCCGGGCGACGCCGCCTTCTCGATCATCCATATGTCGGCGCAGCAGCTGCAGCAGCTGCCTCGGCTCGACCAGTCGATCGGGCAGGTCCCGGGCATCTCGCTGTTCCGGCGCACCTCCAGCGCGGCGTCCAACGCCAGCACCCAGGGCGTCACCCTGCGCTCCATCGCTCCGTCAGGGGCCGGCCGCGCCCTGGTGACCCTGGACGGCGTTCCGCAGAACGATCCCTTTGGCGGCTGGGTGATCTGGACGTCGCTGCCGTCGGAGTCGCTGGAGGGCGCGACGATCGTGCGGGGCGCCGGGGCGGGCCCGTACGGAGCGGGCGCCCTGACCGGCGTCATCGCGCTCGACGAGCTGTCCCGGCCGGGAGCTGTCAATTTCGACGCCTCCGGGGGCGAGCTGGGCAGCGGCCGCGGCGCGGTCGCCACGGTCCAGAGCCTGGGCGGCTCGGGCTCGCTGTTCCTCA
>CAZTMF010000447.1:0-3314 GCA_964614675.1 uncultured Caulobacteraceae bacterium
TCAGCTTCGTCGAGATCGAGAGCGACAAGGGACACGACGCCTTCCTGCTCGACGAGCCGGTGATGCGCGCGGCCCTGGCCGGCTTCCTGGATTCCGCCGGCAAGGCGCGGGGGCTCGCGTGAGCCTCGCGGCCGCGGCGGACGACGCGCCGGCGGCGCCGGGGGCTCGGCTTCGGCCAAGCCGCGACATCGGCCGGCCCGGCGAGCTGCGTCCCGACTTCTCCGAGATCCTGCGGCTGGTCAGGCCCGGCGCCCGCGTGCTCGACGTCGGCTGTGGCGAGGGCGCGCTGCTCGAGCTCCTGGTGGCGCAGAAGGGCTGCGACGGGCGGGGCCTGGAGATCAGCGCCGAGGGCGTAGCCGCCTGCCTGGCGCGGGGCCTGGCGGTGGTGCAGGGCGACGCCGATCGCGACCTTCTCGCCTATCCCAGCCACGCCTTCGACTACGCCATCCTCTCCCAGACGCTGCAGGCGACGGTGGCGCCCCGCGAGGTGCTGATCCAGCTCCTGCGCATCGCCGACCGGGCGATCGTGTCGTTCCCGAACTTCGGCCACTGGCGCATGCGGCTCTCGCTGCTGGCGCGCGGGCGCATGCCGGAGACGGCGGCCCTGCCGCACGAGTGGTGGTCGACCCCCAACATCCACATGTGCACCCTCAGGGACTTCACCCTGCTGTGCCGCGACCTCGAGCTGCGCATCGAATCCTGCGCCGCGCTCACCACCGGCAAGCCGCCGCGGATCATCGACCCCGAGAAGGAGATCGAGAACTGGCGCGCGGAGTCGGCCCTGTTCCTCCTCAGCCGCCGCAACGGCGCCAAGCGCACGCCCGAGCCCGATCCGGATGCGGAGCCCCAGACCGGGGACCTGTTTTCCTGACGGCCCATCCCGGAGATGGCGGGGCCCATGACCAGCGAGGGATAGGGTGAGGATCGAGCTCGAGAAAGCGGCGCGCGATGGGCTTGCCCGCGCGCTCGCCGATTATCTGAAGACGGAACTCGACGTCGAAATCGGCGGCATGGACGCCATATTGTTGCTCGACTTCATCTCCGAAAGGCTCGGACCCCATTACTATAATCAGGCGCTGCACGACGCTCACGCCCACCTCCATGCGAAGTTCGAGGCGCTCGGCGAAGCCTTTTACGAGCTCGAACGGCCAGCGAAGCTCTGACGACCCATCAAGATCCGGCATTCACCGCGACGAATGAGAACAAACCGGCATCGTCGTTAACCATGCGTTAAGACGGCCGAGTTCCTGCTTTGTTCGAACGCCGCCTGGTCTCACCGCTGATGGGCGAGGCCTACGCCGCGCCTGGCGGCGCAGCCTCCCTCCTCACCCCGCGATCGCCTGAGCGTCCCGCTCACCGGTCCGGATCCGCAGCGCCGCTTCCAGGTCGCTGACGAATACCTTGCCGTCGCCGATCTTGCCGGTGTTGGCCGCCGCGGCCAGGGCCTCGACCACCTTGTCGACGATGTCGGAGGGGACGGCGATCTCAAGCTTCACCTTGGGCAGCAGCTTCACCTCGTACTCGGCGCCCCGGTAGACCTCGGTCTTGCCCTTCTGGCGTCCGTAGCCGCGCACCTCGGTGACGGTGAGGCCCGAGGCGCCCGCCTGGGTCACCGCGTCCAGGGCCGCGTCGAGCCGGCTCGGCTTGATGATGGCGGTGATCATCTTCATGGGCTTGGCTCTCCGGAATCGGGGCTGGCGTCAGCCTTACCTAGGCCGAACGCCGGCGTTTTTCAAAGCGGGCCGCGGGCTCGAGGATCGGGCCCACCGGAACTGGCCGTAGCACAGGCGCCTTGGCCCTGAGCCGCGGCGCCTTGGGCTTGACCGCGAAGGTCTGCTTGACCGCCTCCAAGAGGATCAGGCCGGAGAACTGCGGCCAGAGGCGCGAGCCGAGCTGTTCGAAGGCCTCGGCCCAGCCGGCGCTCCAGTCGAACGGCGGCGCGTAGAGGGCGCGCGACCAGGCGGCGGGCTCGAGCTCGGCCTCGCGCACCAGCTCTTCCAGCTGGCTGCGGGTATAGGGGCGGCCGTGGCCGAAGGGGGTCTTCTCGGCGTCCGACCAGAGACCGAGGCGCGAGGCCGCGACGATGATCACCCGGCCCTGGGGCGCCAGCACGCGCCAGACCTCGCGCATCAGGGCGACCGGATCGTCGCTTTCCTCCAGGCCGTGGACAATCAGGATCCGGTCGAACAGGGCGTTGGTGAAGGGGAGGCTGGTCTCGCCGGCCAGGCAGGCGAGGTTGCGGCCCTCGTGGGGCCAGGCCTCGACCCCCTGGGCGGCCGGCATGGCGGCCACCACGCGGCGAGCGGCGCCCAGGTTCTCGAAGAAGGGCGTGGCGTAGCCGACGCCAAGGACATCGAGGCCCCGAGGGTTGTCCCAGGCCTCGCCCAGCTTGCGGCCGACCATCTCCCGCACCGCCTTGCCGAGCGGGGTGGCGTAGAATCGGCGGAGCTCCAGAACGTCGCGGCGCATGGACCTCAATGACCTCGAACGTTCATATAGGGCGATTTTCGAGGACGCGCCGCCATGCCGCTTCAGGTCCACCAGTTCCCGTGTCTTCAGGACAACTACGGCTTCCTCCTCCGCGACGAGGCCACCGGCCAGGTTGGCTGCGTCGATACGCCGGACGCCGATGCGATCCTCGCCGAGCTGAAGCGGCTGGGCTGGGGCCTGGACCTGATCATGAACACCCACTGGCATCCCGACCACGCCGGCGGCAACGCGCGGCTGAAGGAGGTCACCGGCTGCCAGATCACCGGCCCCCAGGAGGTGACCCGCATCGCCCCACTCGACCGGCCGGTTCACGACGGCGACGAGGTGCGGCTGGGCGAGACGCGGTTCCAGGTCATGGACACGGGCGGCCATACCCTCGGCCACATCACCTATTACGACGCCGCGGACGCCAAAGCCTTCGTCGGCGACACCCTGTTCGCCCTGGGCTGCGGGCGCGTGTTCGAGGGCACGGCCGAACAGATGTGGGCCAGCCTTTCGCGCCTTGCCGCCCTGCCGGACGAGACCCTCGTCTATTGCGCCCACGAATACACCGCCGCCAACGCCCGCTTCGCCCTCAGCGTCGACGCCAGCCCCGCCCTGAAGGTCCGCGCCCAGGAGGTCTTCGCCGCCCGCGAGCGCGGCGAGCCGACCGTGCCGACCAGCATCGGCCGCGAGAAAGCGGCCAATCCCTTCTTGCGCGCGCCTCTGCTGAGGCCGGGCGAGCCCGAAGCCCAGGCCTTCGCCGAGGTGCGCAAGGCCAAGGACGTCTTCGCCGGATGAGCCCCGAGACTCCGGCCCGCCAGGTCATCGAGGCCCTGGGCCTT
>CAZTMF010000448.1:0-3312 GCA_964614675.1 uncultured Caulobacteraceae bacterium
CAGGGCGACATCCTGGTCTGCCAGGTGACCAACCCGACCTGGGCGCCGATCTTCCAGAAGATCTCCGCCGCGGTGTCGGACATCGGAGGCTCGATGAGCCACGCGGCCATCGTGGCCCGTGAATACGGCCTGCCCGCCGTGGTCGGCACCGGCACGGCGACGTCCAAGATCAAGGACGGCCAGCGCGTACGTGTCGACGGCGGACGCGGCGTGGTCACAATCCTTCAGTAGGCGGCCCCAGTTGGACTCCACAGACGTCATCGGCTGGTTCGCCGACATCGGATTGGCGGACCGGCCCACGGTCGGCGGCAAGGGCGGCAGCCTGGGCGAGCTGACGCGCGCCGAAATCGCCGTGCCGCCGGGCTTCGTGGTCAAGACCGGGGCCTTCGTGCGCTTCGTCGAGGCGCTGGAGGCGTCGGGTCCTGTCCGCGCCCTGGTCGAGGCCCTGGACCCGGATGACCTCGACGCCGTCACCGCTTGTTCGAAAGCCCTGCGCGCGCGGATCGAGGCCGCGCCCTTGCCGGCCGAACTGCAGGCCGAGATCGCCGCGGCTCATGCCGAACTCTGCGGGGCGGACGTGACGAGCCCCGTCGCGATCCGCTCATCGGCCACCACCGAGGACGCCGAGGACGCCTCCTTCGCCGGCCTCCAGGACACCTTCCTCTGGGTGAAGGGGATCGACGAGGCCCTGCGCTTCATCCGCACCTGCTGGGCGAGCCTCTATTCGGTGGAGTCCATGACCTATCGGCGGAAGCACGACTTCCCCGAGGCCGGCGTGCACATGGCCGTGGTGGTCCAGCGCATGGTCGACGCCCGCACCGCGGGGGTGATGTTCACCCGCAGCCCCCTGACCGGCGATCGCTCGGTGATCGCCATCGAGGGCGCCTGGGGCCTGGGCTCGGCGGTGGTCGGCGGCGAGGTGACGCCCGACCGCTGGGTGATCGGCAAGATCACCGGCGAGATCTCGGTCAGGGACATCCAGGACAAGCACATCCGCCACGTGCCTCTGCCAGGCGGCGGGGTGCATGACGAAGAGGTGCCGGCGGACCTTCGCAAGGCGGCCTGCCTCTCGGACGCGGAGCTGCTGCGCCTGCGCGAGATCGGCCGCAGGGTCGAGCGCCACTACGGCCGCCCGCAGGACATCGAATGGGCCGTCGACGCCTCGGGCGAGGTGCTGCTGCTGCAGAGCCGGCCCGAGACGGTCTGGTCCACCAAGGACGCCGCGCCGGTGGCGGCGCCCAAGGCCAATCCCCTGGAGCATGTGATGAGTGTGTTCGGCGGCGTCTCCGCCATGAAGAGCGGCCCCAAGAGGATCGAAGGATGAGCCTCACGGCCAAGGACGTCGGCGAGATCATCCGTCTTCTGGAGCAATCGAGCTTCGACGAGCTGGAACTGGAGTCGGGCGATATCAAGCTCAGCCTGAGGCGCGGAGAGGGCGGCGTGGCCCCGGCGCCCTCGCGCCAGCGAGCAAAGCCGGCCGAGGTCGCAACTGTTCCGGCGTCCGAGCCGAAGACCGCGCAACCGACAGCCGGCACTTCCGATCCCACCGCCAGGGACGTCCCCTCGCCCCTGCTCGGGATCTTCTACCGCGCCCCCAAACCCGGCGAAGCGGCCTTCATCGAGGTCGGCGCCCAGGTCGAGGAGGACACGGTCATCGGCATCATCGAGGTGATGAAGCTGATGAATTCGGTTCGCGCGGGCGTGAAGGGCGAAGTCACCGAGATCCTGGCCCCCAACGCGGCCTTGGTCGAATACGGCGAGACCCTGATCCGGGTCCGCCCGGCGGGCTGATCCGATGCCGATCCGACGCATCCTGATCGCCAACCGGGGCGAGATCGCCCTGCGCGTCCTCAGGACCTGCAAAAGGCTGGGGATCGAGACGGTGCTGGCGGCCTCCGAGGCCGACCTCGGGTCCCTGCCGGCCAAGCTGGCCGACCGCACCCTGTGCATTGGTCCGGCGCCATCGTCCGAGAGCTATCTTAAGCCCGACACCATCGTCCAGGCGGCCCTGGGCGCCAGCTGCGACGCCATCCATCCCGGCTACGGCTTCCTCTCCGAACGCACGGCCCTGGCGCGGATGTGCGAGGACGAGGGCGTGATCTTCATCGGCCCGACGGCGGCCCAGATTGAGGCGGTGGGCGACAAGCTCCGCGCCCGCGCCGAGGCGGTGGCCGCCGAGGTTCCCGTGGCGCCGGGCGGGGCGGCGGCCTCGCTCGAAGACGCGGTCGCCATGGGCCGGGAGATCGGCGCGCCCCTCCTGGTCAAGGCGGTAGGTGGCGGCGGCGGGCGCGGCATGAAGCGGGTCGATGACCTGGCGGATCTGCCCCAGGCCCTGGCCATGGCCTCGGCCGAAGCGGGCGCGGCCTTCGGCGACGAGCGGGTCTATCTGGAGCGCTTCGTGGCGCGGGGTCGCCACGTGGAGGTGCAGGTCCTGGGCGATGGCGCGGGCCGGGTGATCCACCTTGGCGAGCGCGACTGCTCGGTCCAGCGCCGTTACCAGAAGCTGATCGAGGAGACGCCCGCGCCGGGCCTCTCCGACGACTTCCGCGCCGCGATCCGCGAGGCCGGAGTGCGCTATGCGCAAAGGCTCGACTACCGCGGCGCCGGGACCGTGGAATTCCTGGTCGATATGGACAGGGGGGCCTTCTACTTCCTGGAGATGAACGCCCGCATTCAGGTGGAGCACCCGGTCACTGAACAGGTCACCGGCGTGGACCTGGTCGCCGAGCAGATCGCCATCGCCGCGGGCGGCGGCCTGCGCCTTTCCCAGGACGATGTCCGGATCCAGGGCGCCTCCATCGAATGCCGGATAAACGCCGAGGACCCGGCGCACGACTTCATGCCGAGCCCGGGGACGGTCCGGGAGGCCCGCTGGCCGTCGGGCGAGGGAATCCGCGTGGACACCCACATCGCCTCGGGCTCACGCGTCCCGCCCTACTACGACTCCCTGATGGCCAAGATCATCGCCCATGGCCGCGATCGCGCCGAGGCCCTGGCCCGTCTCAGGAAAGCCATCGCCGAGAGCCATATCGAGGGAGTGAAGACCAACCTTGGCTTCCACGCCGAGGTCCTCGCCGATCCGGAATTCGCCGCCGGCGGCATGGACACCGGCTATCTTCCACGCTTCTTCGAGCGCAAAGCCGCAGCCCTCCAGGAGGCCTGACCCATGGCCAACGTCCAGCTTGTCGAGACTTCCCTGCGCGACGGCAACCAGAGCCTCTGGGCCGCGCTCGGCGTCGACACCGCCCGCACCCTGACCATCGCCCCGGTGATGGACCGGGTCGGCTTCAAGGCCATCGACTTCACCACCTC
>CAZTMF010000449.1:0-3311 GCA_964614675.1 uncultured Caulobacteraceae bacterium
GCTCTCCTGGGCGATGCGGCGCCTGTCGAGGTCGCGGCTGGAGCGGCTCGCCGCCTCCACCAGCCGTCTCAGCGCCGCCGAGGCGCCACCGGGCTGGGCCGCCAGCCATTCCCAATGGCGGGGCAGAAGGGTGACCTCGCGGGCGGCCACGCCCAGCCTGGGCCGTCCGCGCGGGCGCGCCGTCGAAGGTGCGGGCGAGGAAGGCGCCCCCGTGGGGGCGATCTCCACCGGTCGGCTGGTGCGGGCGTCGAATGCCAGCACCGGCTCGCCGAGACGCGCCATCGCCTCTCGCACCGTCGGCTCGACGTCGTGCAACCGGCCTAAGGCCAGGCGGCGCTGGCCTTCGAAGGCGATCACCAGGGGCTCGTCGGAAGCCTCGTCCATATTTTTACCCGGAATAAATTGACTCCGGTAATTTAACCCGGATAAAAGCCTCGCGCAATCGGATGAGGGAGGCGAGGCGATGATCGATGGCATCCCGGAGGACAGGCGGCCGGCTCTGGACCGGGCACTGCAAACCGTCTTCGACCGCCCGCGCTACGACACGATCACGGCGGTGGCCGGAGGCCTGTCCGGATCGGGGGTGTGGCGCCTGGACCTCGACGGAGGGTCCTATCTGCTCAAGCTCGAAGCGCCGGCCGACGGCCTCCATGATCCCGCACGCCAGTACGCCTGCCAGAAACTGGCGGCCGAGGCCGGGGTGGCGCCCGAGCTCCTGCATGCGGACGCCGAGGCGGCGCTGTCGATCAGCCGCTGGATCGAGGCGCGGCCCCTGGCCGATCATCCCGGCGGCCGCCGGGCGATCCTGGCGGAGATGGCCGCACTGGTGCGCCGGCTGCAGGCGACCCCGGCCTTTCCACCGCTGGTCGACTTCTTCGAGGGCGTGTCGCAGCTGGTGGTCCGCACCCAGGCCCTGGGCCTGGCCGACGCGGCCCAGATCGCCGAGCCGCTCGAGCGGCTGGCCGAGATCGCAGAGGGCTGGCGGCCCGGCCAGGCCGAGCCGGTGTCCAGTCACAACGATCTCAATCCGCGCAATGTGATGTCCGACGGCCGGCGGCTCTGGCTGGTCGACTGGGGTGCGGCCTTCCGCAACGATCCCTGGGTCGACGTGGCGGTGAGCGCCAATTCCTTCGCGTCCGGCGAGGACGAGGCCGACGGGTTGCTGCACGCCTATAGGGGCGCACCGGCGGACGAAGTCGCCCGGGCGCGGTTCCAGCTGATGCGCCAGACCTGCCGGCTCTACTACGGCGTCCTCATCACCGCGTCGGCTGCGGGCTCGGGCGCGGCGCCGCAGCCGGGCGCAGACTGGAGCGCGGCGACCCCGCTCTCGGAGATCCAGTCCGAATTGCGCTCGGGGCGCCTCAGCATGGATACGGGCGATGGACGCTTCGCCTATGGCGCCGCCCTAATCGGCGAGATGCTGCGCCAGTGCCGCACGCCCGGCCACCGCCGCGCCCTGGAGGTTGTGGCTGGCGGATGAGCCGTGGGACAAGGCCGCCATGGCCGAATCCTCGCCATCCCCGCGCGGACGGGTCCTGATCATCGCCGGCTCGGATTCGGGTGGCGGCGCCGGGATCCAGGCCGACATCAAGACGGTGACGGCGCTCGGAGGCTATGCGGCCACGACGATCACCGCCGTGACCGTGCAGAACACCCTCGGGGTATCGGCGGTGCATCCGATCCCGCCGGAGATCGTCGAGGCCCAGGCCCGGGCGGTGCTGGACGACATCGGGGCGGACGTCATCAAGACCGGCATGCTGGGCGGCCTCGCCACGGTCGAGGCGGTGGCGCGGGTGCTGGCGGACGCAGGAATCCCCGCCGTGGTCGACCCGGTGATGCTGGCCAAGAGCGGCGCGGCCCTGCTGGATCCCGAAGCCCTGGCCGCCTTCCGAACCTTGATGATCCCGCGGGCGGCGCTCCTGACCCCCAATGCGCCCGAGGCCGAGGCCCTGACCGACATCGAAGTCGGTTCGCTCGATGGCCAGCGGCGGGCGGCGGAGGCGCTGCTGGAACAGGGCGCCCGCGCGGTGTTGCTGAAAGGCGGGCACGTGCCGGGGCCCCTTATCGTCGATCTGCTGGTCACGGCGGACGGCGAGCGCCGCTTCGAGCATCCCCGCCTCGACACCCGCCACACCCACGGCACGGGCTGCACCCTGGCCTCGGCCTGCGCCGTTGGCCTGGCGCAGGGCCTGTCCATCTCGCAGGCGGTGGAACGGGCTATCCTTTACACCGCCGAAGCCATCGCCGGCGCGCCTGGTTTCGGGGAAGGCGCGGGCCCTCTGGACCACGGCTGGCCGTTGCGTGACAAAGCCTGATCCAGTGTTCTTGGGAGGGGAGGGATGCACGCTGGCCGGGGAGTCTCCGGCGCGATCGCCTTGCCGGTCTTCGTGGGCCTCTACATCTGGCTCTCGCTCAAGGCGGGCGCGATCTGGCTGCCGGGCGGTCTCACCTTGACCCGGACGGAGACGCCCAAGCGTTTCTGGTCTTTGGTGGGCCTCTTGACGCTGGTCCCCCTCGGGTTCCTTGGCCTTGTCCTTTTCTGGATGGTCAGGAACACGTCTTGATCCGGAGCCGAAAGCCCCCCAGTTGACCGATAACGCCGTTCTTGCTCTGTTCTTACATGGCGATCGGGGAATCAGAACGCGAGCTGAAGGACCGGTTGGGCGCGATCCTGCGCGCTGCGCCGCAGCTGATGCGTGTGCTGCGCACGGCCCGTGACCTCGACCTGCCCGACTGGCTGATCATGTCGGGGGCGATCTACCAGCCGGTGCTCAACCATCTGACGGGCCGGCCGCCCGAGCATGGGCTCAAGGACTACGACCTCGGCTATTTCGACGCGTCCGACATCTCCTACGACGCCGAGGACGTGGTGATCCGGCGCGTGGCCGCCGCGTTCGATGACCCTTTGCGCGGCCTTGTCGAGGTGAGGAACCAGGCTCGCGTGCATCTGTGGTTCGAGGGCAAGTATGGCGAGGCCTATTCCCAGTTGGAGTCCACGACCGAAGCCCTCGGCCGCTTCGTTTCGCCGATGTTCGCCGTGGGCGTCCGGCTGGACGCGGACGACGAGCTGCGGATCGAGGCGCCGTTCGGCCTGGGCGATCTCTTCGCCATGCGGCTCCGGCCGAACCGGGAGCGTCCGGTGATCGCGAGCTACGAGCGGATCGCCGCCTCGGCCAAGGCCCGCTGGCCCGAGATCGACGTCGAGCCAAGGCACGCTTGACCGTCACGGCGTCGCCTGCGACGTGCCGTGCCATGAACTTGAAGCTCTCGGTGGTCGACCAGTCGCCGGTGTCCCAGGGCATGACCCCGGC
>CAZTMF010000450.1:0-3306 GCA_964614675.1 uncultured Caulobacteraceae bacterium
TCGGCGAGATCGTCGATGGCGTCTGCGACCACCTCAGCCACCTGATCCTCTATCTCACCCTGGGGTTCCTGCTGGCGGCCCAGGTCGGGCCCTGGGGCTGGGCCCTGACCGTGGTCTCGGCGGCCTCGCGCGCCTTCCAGGCCGTCTGCTACGAAACCCAGCGGCGCACCTACCGGCGCTGGGTCTATGGCGTGAACTGGATCCGCCAGGACCTGCAAAAGGCCGAAGCCCAGGCCAGGGCCGGCGGCGCGAGCCGGATCGGCGTGCGCCTGGCGGCGATCTACCTCGGCATGTCGGGCTGGGTGCGGGCCGACGACAGCCGCGTCGAGGCGGCGCTCGGCCGGATCCTGCCGGACGGCGGAGCCCAGGCCGCCCAGGCCCGCGCGCTCTGCCAGGCCGAGGTCCGGCCCCTGGTGAAGCGGGCCTCCGCGCTCAGCACCAACTGGGAGACCATCGGGGTCTTTCTCACCATACTGGCCGGCTCGCCGGTCTGGTTCCTGGTCTTCCAGGCGACAGTGATCAACGCCGTGATGGCCGCCTGCGTGATTGGCCAGAGACTTCGATACGCCCGTCTCGCCCAGCGCCTCGATGCGCTGGCCCAGGGCTGACGAGGAGGGGCCTTAAGCCCTCGTTTACCATGTCGGGCCGAGCTTCGGCCCCATGGCGACCCTGGCCGTTCCCGACCGCTATCTCGAATTGTCGCCGATCGTCATCACGTCGCCGACGCCGAGGTGCGGCACCACCCTCGTCCAGCGGCTGATGACCCAGTCCAGCAACGCCTTCGTCTATGGCGAGGAGGTCGGCCACCAGCTGCGCACCCTGACCACCTGGCTGATGGGCCTCCTCAAACATTTCGAGCAGACCTATCCGTCCATCGATCCGGATTTCCAGCGGGCCCTGGCCGGGACCCTGACTGACTGGCGGCCTGGCCTGACGCCCCCGACCGAGGTGATGCGGCGGGCCTGGATCGAGACCTATTACCAGCTGCCCTACACGATCGCGCAGTTCTCCGCCTCGGTGGACCGGCCGGTCTGGGGCTTCAAGACGCCCGGCTACAACCGCGACATGCTGAGGGCGATGTTCTCTCTCTTGCCCCGGACCAAGGTCATCTACCTGATCCGAAACCTCCACGACGTGCTGAAGTCGGCCAAGGCCCGCCGCTTCGTGACCACCGACGAGGACGTGCGCAAGTTCTGCGCGGAGTGGGCCCAGAACATCCGCGACATGGTCGAGCTGGCCGCCGACGAGCGGGTGCTGTTCCTGAAGTACGAGGACCTCTTGGCCCGCCGGGACGACCACCTGAAGCTGCTCGAGCTGTTCACCGGCGCCCAGGGCCTCGACGCCCGGCAGTTCGACCTGAAGGTCAACACCTTCCGGGGCTCCGAGGCGGAAGGCCATTCTCCGACCCAGTACATCGCCCCGGCCGATCTGACCGCCGCCGATATCCAGGCGATTGAGGCCGAGGCCGGCCCGGTTCTGGTTCACTTCTACGGAGGGCAGCTGGCGGCGTGACTCCGTAAGGCCCTCTTGGCGACGCCGGAAATTCGACGGCCTGCCGCTTGCGCCCAAGGCGGCGCGCCGCCCGCACCCGCTTCGGTTGGGCCGCCGTTAAGTAACATTGAAACTCAGTAACCAGTCCGAAACCAATTCCCCCAATAAGCTTGAGTAGGAAAACAATTTTCTGAATCCGCACATTGCGGCGGATTCCCAACCAGGATGGTTGAATGTCTATCTCGGCCCTCTCGCCGGCTCAGATCGCGACGCTTCCCGCGACGACCATCGGCTCCCTGTCGACGACTGACCTGAGTTCTCTCGCCGCGACCCAGGTCGCCGCGATCAGCACATCCGGCATAGGCGCCCTCGCGTCGACGCAGATCGCAGCGATCTCGACAACCGCGGTCAAGGGCCTGACAGCCGCTCAGATCCCGTCCCTCGCCACCAACGTTCTCTTCAGCGCCACTCAGCTGCAGCAGCTGAGCAGTGCGCAGATCCATGCGCTGAACACGACCGAGGCCGCGCTCCTCAATACGACCGAGGTTTCCCAACTCAGCGCCGCGCAGGCGGCTGGATTGACGGCGACCCAGATCAACAACCTCAGTGGGACGAATATCACCTACCTGAGCACGACGGCCGTTCACGCCCTGACCCCGGCGGTGATCGGCGGCCTCGGCACCAACGTGAACGCCTTGACCAACGGGCAGGTCGCGGCGTTGACCGGCACCGAGCTGGCGAGCCTGACCACCACGCAGCTGGGCGGCACGACCACCACCTTCATTGCCGCCCTGAACACCACGGAGCTGGGCGAGCTCACCGGAACCCAGGTCAACGCGCTCGGCACCACCAACATCGGCGCCCTGGCGACCTCGCTGGCGGCTGGCCTGACCTCGACCCAGGTCGGCGGCCTGACCACCACGACCCTGACCGCGCTCGGCACCACCGAGCTCGATGCGCTCTCGACGACCCAGGTGAAGGGCCTGACCTCGACCCAGGTCGGCGCGCTCGGGACCAACGTCAACATCCTGACGACCACCCAGATCCATTCGCTGAGCGCGACCCAGCTCGCGGGCCTCAGCACCACCCAGCTCGGCGGGACCACGACCACCTTCGTCGCCGCCCTGACCACCACGCAGCTGGGTCAGCTGACCGGCGCCCAGGTCAATGGGCTCGGCACCACCAACATCGGCGCCCTGGCCACGTCTCTGGCCGGCGGTCTCACGAGCAGCCAGGTCGGCGGCCTCTCCACCACGACCCTGACCGCGCTCGGCACCACGGAACTCGACGCGCTGTCGACCACCCAGCTGGACGGCCTGACCTCGACCCAGGTCGGCGCCCTCGGGACCAACGTCAACATCCTGACGACCACCCAGATCCATTCGCTGAACGCCACTCAGCTCGCCGGTCTCAGCACCACCCAACTCGGCGGCACGACCACCACCTTCGTCGCCGCATTGACCACCACGCAGCTGGGTCAGCTCAGCGGCGCCCAGGTCAACGGCCTCGGTACGACCAACATCGGCGCCCTGGCGACCTCCCTGGCCGGTGGTCTCACGAGCACCCAGGTCGGCGGCCTCACCACCACGACCCTGACCGCGCTCGGCACCACTGAGCTCGATGCCCTGACGACCACCCAGGTGAAGGGCCTGACCTCGACCCAGGTCGGCGCGCTCGGGACCAACGTCAACATCCTCACGACCACCCAGATCCATTCGCTGAACTCCACTCAGCTCGCGGGCCTCAGCACCACGCAGCTGGGCGGCACGACCACCACCTTCATCGCCGCCCTGACCACCACCCAGCTCGGTCAGC
>CAZTMF010000451.1:0-3305 GCA_964614675.1 uncultured Caulobacteraceae bacterium
GCCATGGCCCGCGAGCGGTACATGTATTCGAACGGGTTATCGACATTGCCGGTGATGTCCACGCGGCCGCTCTGCTTCAGGGGCTTGTAGCTGTCTCGGTGCTTGCCGAGGTCGCCGGTGATGGAGAACTTCCAGCCCTTGGTCTGCTCGGGCGTGGTCTTCATCAGGAGCTCGACCATCACCTTGGCCGCGTGGTGGGCCAGGGGAGTCCAGTCCGCCGACATGGCGCAGAGGCACCGGCTGACCTTCGCGAGGTCGGCGGGCGGGGTGAACTCGTACATCTCGGGCACGAAATAGGGGACGCCCAGCACCTTGTCGCGCCGGGTCATCATCGGCCAGTAGTGCTCCACCTCCCAGTCGGAGATGGACAGGATGTAGTCCGCCCTGTGGCCGCAGACGAGGTCGAAGCGGAACCGGTCCCAGAGGTTGTTCAGGGCCACCCGCGCCCGCTTCCAGCGCCATTTGAAGCCCGACAGGCCCGAGGCCAGGAAGGCGTAGGCGGTGTGCAGCTGGTGGATGGCCTCGGCGTTGTGGCCGCGGATCATCAGCTTGATGCGCGGATGGGTCTCGTTCAGCCACCGCATGGACCGGGGGTAGCGCGGATGCTCCATCATCACCGCGTCGATGTCGTCGAGGTCCATGGCCTGGAGCATCTCCAGGCAGATATGGTCGTGGCGGCCCTTCACCTGCATCTCGACCCGTTCGATGCCGCGCGAGGCGAAGTAGTCGCGGCGGCCGACGATGTCCTTGGTCGAGCCGAGGTACTTGAACTCCGGCTTCCAGGTCTTGTCGCCGAGGATGTGCAGGACCTTCTTCACCGGGGTCTGCGAGGCACTCATGCCGCGGCCTCCTCCGCCACGGTCTCGCCCGGGAAAGGATCGGCCAGGGTCTCGGCAGGATAGACGAAGGGCGTTCCGGTCAGAATGCCGTCGCAAATGGTGTCGAGGCCCGGCCAGCGGCCGGGGCCCAGCTCGTCCTTGGACTTGATCTGCACGGCGAAGTGGCCGGTCTTGGTCGGCATGATGAAGGGCAGAGGGATCATCCGCCGGAAGAAGAAGTGATAGGCGTACTTGTCGGCGAGCGCGCGGCGCTCGGGCGTCATGGCCTCGGGCAGGGGCAGGCTGTCGAGGATCCGGAAGTAGTCCTTGGGGCTCGACACATCGATGGCGAAGCCCTTGTCGCGCACCCAGGCCTCGCCCGCCACGATCACCGGCACGCCCATGGAGGCCATCTCGACCCCGGCCTTGGTGTTGTAGATGATCACGCTGTTGGCGTTCTCGCACAGAGCATAGGTCGAGGCCTGGTTCTCGGGCTCCAGCACGAAGACGTTCTTGGGCAGCCCCTTGGGGAAGGCCTTCTTCAGCTCGTCGGCGGCCAGCTGGCGCGAGGGGACGTTGCCGCGCACCTCGGCCGGATGCACCCGGATCACCAGCTGCAGGTCGTCCTTGCGCTTGCCCCAGTACCTGACGGTCTCGACCAGCCAGTCGAGCATGTTGGGGAAGGCGTTGGCCTTGTAGTGCAGCTGGGCGTCCCAGACGACGCTGGTGAGCAGGGCCACATAGGGCTTGGTGGGATCGCAGCCCACCTCGGTCAGCACCGGGGCGATGTCCTCCTTGGGCGCGTCGTGGAACCAGATCCAGTCGTTGGTCCCCGAGCGGCGGCTCCAGAGATAGGCGCGGATGTCGCGGGTCATCTCCGGCGTCATCTCGAGCTCGTTCCAGTGCTCGACCGGCTCGTCGAGCATGGTGAAGTGGTAGCTCTCGTTGTGCGAGAAGACGAAGGAGTGCTTGCGGTAGGCGGGGTTGTAGGTGACCACCCTGACGCCCATCGCCCGGGCCACTTCGGCGATCATCCCCTGGGGGATGTAGATGCCGTGGTTGATCACCAGGATGTCGAACTTGCGCTGCTGCATCAGCCGGCGCACGCCGCCGATGGTCCGAAGCCCCGCCTCCAGATAGACGCGCAGGACCTTCTCGCCGTACTCCTCGTTCTCGAGGTCGCCGCGGGCGAAGAAGCGCAGCGCGCCGGCCCAGGCGTGGTCGCCCACCGGAAGTCCGTACCAGTCGAACGCACGGATCTCGTCGTAGGGGATCGCCTCGGCCGTGCGGCGGGCGAACTCGGCGTCCACCGGGGTGATGTAGTCGCCGAGGCTGTGGACCAGATAGCCCAGGTCGTCGAAGGCTTCGTGACCGCGCTTCACGCAGAAGTCGCAGTAGGGCATCGGCTTCTGGGCGGCCAGGTCCTCGGGCAGGGCCCTGGCCGGGCCGATCTTGATCATCTGGCAGGTCGGCACGCCCTTGTTGCAGAGCAGCATCTCGACGTCCGCGCCCCTCAGGTCCAGGGCGCGCGCGAGAACGCCGTCCAGCGAGGTGGCGTGGTCGTAGCCGCCCATGGTGGTGGCGATACAGATGCGGGGGCGGCGGGAAGCATTGGCGGGCATGAGGGCCGTCGTCACTCGATATTCTAAGGGTTCGCCGCAGGGACGCCGAGGCCAAGGGTCGCCTCGCCCCGAATCGCAGCCGGAACAGGCTGGCCGCCCTCGACAGCGGCCAGCAAATTGGGAGCCTGGGTTTCCCAAGTCAACTCGGAACAGGCGCGTCTCAAAGCCGCCGCCCAGCGCGATTTCGGCTTGTCCAGCACCAGTTTGAGCGTCGCCGCGATGGCCTCCGGCGAGTGGCCCTCGAAGCAGAGGCCAAGGCCGCGGCCCTGCACCACCGGTCCGATGGTCGGGAAGTTCGGCGCAACAACCGGCACGCCGACCGAGATGTAGTCCGAGAGCTTGCCCGGTTCGCAGAAGACATTGTTGCGCACCGAGTCGTCATAGATGATCACGCCCACGTCGGCGTCGGCGACATAGTCCAGCAGTTCGTCGTGCGGCACCGGCGGCGCCAGGATCAGCCGGCCGGTGGCCAGGGCCTCCTTGATCTCGGCGGCGTGGGCCTGGCGCCACTTCATCTTTTCCTGGCCCATCATCACCATCACCACATTGTCGGGCAGGTGGATCACCGCCTGGGCGACGTACTCCAGCCAGCGTCCGTCGACGATCACGCCCTCGTAGAGCACGATCTTCTTGCGGGCGGGGATCTTGTGCTTGGCCCGAAGCCGCCCTGGCGGGCGCTTCTCGGAGTGGATGGGCTTGTAGTTGTGCACCAGCAGCGGCGTCACCCGCGAGCCACGCTCCCTGACCAGCACGTCCGCGCGGCAGTCGTTCTGGGTCAGGACGGCGTCCACGCAATGGCGCAGCATCATGCGCTCGAGCCAGGCCACCAAGGGATTGGGCGTGGTGATCTGCTCGCCATAGAGCT
>CAZTMF010000452.1:0-3304 GCA_964614675.1 uncultured Caulobacteraceae bacterium
TTCGCGCGCCCCGCTGGAGATCCAGCCGACCCTCTCAGCGCCTCGGGCGAGCACAGCGATGGCTGGGTGCCGGTGCAGGAAGCGGCCGGTCCTGCCGACGACCGGTTGACGCTCAACGCCTACAACGGCGCCGCGCGCCTGCAGACCGAAGTCGGGCCTGCCCTGATGGCGGTCCGCGTCGGGGCCTATCACGACGACCGCAGCGCCGGCCTTGTCGGCGCCAACTCCGAGGCCACGGGCTCGGACGGCAGCATCACCTTCACCGCCCAGCCAACGCCGGGACAGCTCGGCTGGCGCGTGCAGGCCTGGGTCCGCCACAGCAACTTCAGCAACACCTCGGTGTCGGTGCCGGCGAGCCGGGCCTTCACCACGCCAGCCAACAACCAGTACGCCACCCCCGCCACCGGCTGGGGGGCCAACGCGGCCCTGCGAGGAAAGGCGGGGGAGCTCAGCTGGGAGGCCGGCGGCGACATCCGCGGCGCATCCGGCGAGGACCAGGAGCTGTTCAAGTACGTCTCGGGCGCCTTCACCCAGCGCCGCCTGGCGGGCGGCCGCACCCTGGTGGCCGGCGGCTATGTCGAGGCGACCTGGGCGCCCGGTCCCTGGCTGATCACCGGTGGCGGCCGTATCGACGGCTGGTGGACCATGAACGGCCATCGCATCGAGACCCTGCTCTCGACGGGCGCGGTGACCTTCGCCTCCAATCCGGCGGACCGCTCGGGCGCCGTGCCCACCGGCCGACTGGCGATCAAGCGCGAACTGGGCGGCGGCATCTATGCGCGCCTGGCCGGCTACACGGGCTTCCGCGCGCCCTCGATCAACGAGCTCTATCGGCCGTTCCGCGTCGGCAACAACGTGACCGAAGCCAACAGCGCTCTGACGCCCGAGCAGCTCTACGGTGTCGAAGGCGGCTTCGGCGGGGCCTATGGACGTGTGACCTGGGAGGCCACGGGCTTCTACAACCAGCTCAAGGACGCGGTGACCAACGTCACGATCGGGGTGGGCCCCGGAACGTTCCCACAGTTCCCTGGCGCCGGCTTCATCCCCGCCGGCGGCATCCTGACCCAGCGGCAGAACGCGGGCACGATCAACGCCGAAGGGTTCGAGGGCGACTTCACCTTCGCGGCGACCTCCAACTTCAAGATCAGGGGGGCGGCCGACTACACCCACGCCGAAGTCGACGGCGGCTCGGTGGCCCCGCAGCTCACCGGCAAGCGCCCCGCCCAGGCGCCGCGCTTCACCGCCACCGCCGGCGCCGACTGGCAGGCGACCGACAAGCTGGGGCTGCACGCCGACCTGCGCTACGAGAGCTCGCGCTGGGATGACGACCTGAACACCGTGCACCTCGGTCCCGGGACCCGGGTCGACGCCCAGGCGGACTGGAGTCTCTCGCGCTCGACCAGGATCTTCGTCGAGGCGACGAACCTGCTCGACGCCCGGATCCAGACCGCCAACACCTCCGGCGTCGTGTCCTACGACGAGCCGCGGGTCGTGCGCGTGGGGCTGTCCTTCCGACACTGATCGCGAGGGGCTCCGGCCGCGACGATCATCGAACGCCCAAGCTTGTACTCGTGCATCACACGGCCGATGTTGCGCGGGCGGATTCGGCCCTTGGCGATCAGGCGAGAAGCGAGGCATGAAGCTCCTACTGTCGTGCGCGGCTCTGGTCCTCCTGGGAGCCGTTCCGGCGGCCGCGAGCGCGGCTACGGCCGACCAGCTCGCCATCTCGAGCCCGGCCCTGAAGGGCAAGGTGGTCCTCAAGGTGTCCTCGACCTCGCTGCGCGCCGGCGCGCCGATCCCCGATGACTTCACCAGCTATGGCAAGAACGTCTCGCCGCCCCTGAGCTGGGGCCGCGGGCCCTACGGGACGCGCAGTTTCGCCCTGGTGCTGGAGGACCCCGACGCGCCCATGGCCACGCCCTTCGTCCATTGGGTGATGTGGAACATCCCCGGGGGCGAGACCTCGTTCCAGGCCGGCGAGACGCCCGCCGGCGCCGTCCAGGGCAAGATGGGCATGGGCAGGACGGGCTACATGGGTCCCCGTCCGCCGCCGGGGCCGGCGCACCACTATCACTTCCAGGTCTTCGCGCTGGACCTGGCGCCCGCCCTCAGCGCCGACGCCGACGCCAAGGCCCTGGAAGCCGCCATGGCGGGTCACGTGCTGGCGTCCGGCGAACTCGTCGCGACCTACCAGAAGAAGTAGAGCGAACCGCATCGCATGATCCGTTCCCGTCGTACGCGCATGGTCTGCACTCTGGGCCCGGCCAGCCGGTCGCCCGAGCAGGTCGAGGCCCTGGCCCGCGCGCGCGGACGTGTTCCGGCTGAACTTCAGTCACGGCACGCACGACGACCACGCCAGCACCTTCGAGGCGGTGAGGGCGGCGGAGAAGGCGATCGAGCGGCCGCTGGGGGTGCTCGCCGACCTGCAGGGGCCCAAGTTCCGGCTCGGCCAGTTCGCCGACGGCAAGGTGGTCATCCGCCAGGGCCAGGCCTTCCGCCTCGACCTGGATCCGACGCCCGGCGACGAGACGCGGGTCGGCGTCCCCCATCCCGAGATCCTGGCCGCCCTGAAGCCAGGGGTCGTCGTGCTGATCGACGACGGCAAGGTGACCCTCAAGGTCGTGGCGTCCGACGGCAGGTCGGCGGACACCGTCGTCGAGGCGGGCGACGAGCTCTCCAACTCCAAGGGGCTGGGGGTGCCGGGGGTGCGCATCCCGCTGCCGGCCTTGACGCCGAAGGACCGCGAGGACCTCGCCTTCGCCCTGCGTCTGGGGGTGGACTGGATCGCCCTGTCCTTCGTCCAGCATCCAGAGGACATGGCCGAGCTGCGCAGGCTCGTGGACGGCCGGGCGGCGGTCATGGCCAAGATCGAGAAGCCCTCGGCGCTCGATCACCTGGACGAGATCCTCGACCTGTCAGACGGCCTGATGGTGGCCCGGGGCGATCTCGGCGTCGAGCTGCCGCCCGAAGAGGTGCCGATCGTCCAGCGCATCATCATCCGCGCCGCCCGTGCGCGCGGCACGCCGGTGGTGGTGGCGACCCAGATGCTGGACTCCATGACCCATTCGCCCAGCCCGACGCGGGCGGAGGTCTCCGACGTGGCCAACGCGGTCTACCAGGGGGCGGACGCGCTGATGCTGTCGGGCGAGACGGCGGCGGGCGACTATCCGATCGAGTCGGCGGCGATGATGGACCGCATCATCTCGCGGGTGGAGCAGGACCCCTTCTGGCACCAGCTGATCGCCGCCGAGACCCAGTCCTTCGAGGACGCCGACACCGACGCCCTGGTCGCCGCCGCCCGCCG
>CAZTMF010000453.1:0-3293 GCA_964614675.1 uncultured Caulobacteraceae bacterium
ATCTGGTGAACGGGGTCAAGCTTCAAGGTGTCGTCGCCTGGTTCGACAATTTCTGCGTGCTGCTGCGTCGTGATGGCCAGGCCCAACTGGTCTATAAGCACGCCATCTCCACCATCATGCCGGCCCAGCCCGTCCAGCTTTACGAGCCGTCGGCCGATCAGGACATCGATTGACCGACCGTTCCGTCGACCACCGCACCAGAGTCCAAGCCGCCATCGTCGTACATCCCATCCGGCCGCGGGCCGAGGGATTGCGCTCGCCCGAGCAGAGGCTGCAGGAGGCGGTCGGCCTCGCCGAAGCGCTCGACCTGAAGGTCGTCGAGGCGTTACTCGCCCCTCTGCGGTCCACGGTCCCCGCGACCCTGTTCGGCAAGGGCAAGGTCGAGGAGTTGGCCACGGTCTGCCGAGCCTTTGACGCCGACGTTGTGGTCGTCGACGACGCCCTGACGCCGGTCCAGCAGCGCAATCTGGAGAAGGCCTGGCAGGTCAAGGTGATCGACCGCACCGGCCTGATCCTGGAGATCTTCGCCCGCCGGGCCCGCACCCGTGAAGGTCGGCTCCAAGTCGAACTCGCGCGCCTGGCCTACGAGCGTTCACGACTGGTGCGGACTTGGACCCACCTTGAGCGCCAGCGCGGCGGATTCGGCGTGATGGGCGGCCCGGGCGAAACCCAGATCGAGACCGACCGGCGCCTGCTGGCCGAGAAGATCGGCCGGCTCAAGCGCGAACTGGAGGATGTGCGGCGCACCCGCACCCTGCAGCGCTCGGCCAGAACGCGCGTGCCCTATCCTGTCGTGGCCCTGGTCGGCTACACCAACGCCGGCAAATCGACCCTGTTCAACCGTCTGACCGGCGCCGAAGTCGAAGCCAAGGACCTGCTGTTCGCCACCCTGGACCCGACGCACCGGGCCATCCGTTTGCCGGGGGGGCGGCCCGCGATCCTTTCGGACACCGTCGGTTTCATCTCCGACCTGCCGCACGAACTGGTCGAGGCCTTCCGCGCCACCCTCGAGGAGGTGCAGGAGGCGGACGTGATCCTGCACGTGCGAGATATCGCGGGCGAGGAGAGCGAGGCCCAGGCGGAAGACGTCGAGACGGTGCTTGGCCAGCTGGGGGCGGGCTCGGATTCGGACCGCGCGGTCGTCGAGGTCTGGAACAAGATCGATCTTCTTCCCGAGGAGGATCGCGCCCAGCTGCTGGCCCGGCCTCAGAGGCGAGACGGCTCGGGCGTTCCCGTCGTGGCCGTCTCGGCGGTCACTGGCGAAGGCTTTTCAAGGCTCACCGAGTTCCTGGCCGAATTGTTGGATCAGGGCGCGCCGATCGAGGCGCGGCTGGGCCCCCAGGACGGCGACGCCCTGGCCTGGCTCTACCGTCACGGCCGGGTGATCAGCCGATCAGAGGACGAAGGCGGCGAAGTCAGCCTCGCGGTGCGTTTGGACGCCCAGGCGCTGGGCCAGTTCGAACGCCGGTTTCCCGGCGCCCTGCTCAGGGAAGCCGCGGAGTAGCTAGCGGCTCGGGCTCCCGGCGTCCGGATGCTTCGGCTGGCGCACGCCCTTGAGCGTGTGCAAAGCGACCGAGCCCCGCTCGGGCTGACCCACATTGGTCGAATAGAGGGCTTTGAGGAATGACTCGTCGTAGGCGGTCAGTGTGTCGAGGGACGAACTCGCCGGACAGGCACGGTCCAGCGCGTCCAGGATGCTCGGTAGAGGGCTGCAGCCCTTCCGTGCACCCGTCTTGCTGAGCGCCAAAGTGGCGATGTAGTCGACGATCCGGCCGATCGGCTGGCCTTTGACCTGGCTGGAATCCACTACGATCAGCACAAACCTGAGCGAGCTGACCTGGCCATTGTTCAGTCGGCCACTGGGCACGCCCGTCGTGGTCTCGCCGGTCCGGACGCCGTTTCCCCCATATGCGTTGTCGATGATCCCGTTGGTCGCGGTGACGTACCAGGCCTGGATCGGACCCTTGAAGGTCGCCAGTTTCCTTTCCTCCTGGACGTAGTGATAGCCGAGGAGCCCGGGATGGTTATTCCGGACGTCCTCCATCAGCTCCTGCGGAACGGTGGTGAACGCCACCAGCACATTGATGCCGTGGCAAGGCTCCGGACGAACCTGGACGAACCTTCTGGCGACCTCGGAGATCCGCCCGGAGACGAAGCTCGCGTACGTCTGGTTCAGGCCATAGGTCCCGGGACAGACCGTGACCATCCAGCGGGACAGGTTGCCCGTATGGCTCGGCTGGGCGCGCACCTTGACGTCCTTCCAGACCTTGTCCGGGAGGTTCTCCGGCAGCTTCCGGGCCTTGTCGCCCGGCACCACGACTTCGCCCACCGTGGTGCTGGCCGAGGCGGATGCAGGCGAGGGGCCTTTGGTTGGGGCCGGCTGTGGATGCGCGACGCCGGCGATCGCCAGGAGCAGCGTCATTAGACCGACTCGAAGGGCCCTCGGCACATGCGCGCGGGCTTGAACGAGCTTGCCCATGCCGTTCCTTCCTCGAAATCGGATCGGGGAAGGGCGGACTAGCTCGGTTCAGCAACCAGAACTATCAGGGCGATTGCCCACTATCGTGTTCGATGAGCCATCCGTCTCCACCCCGCGATTTGGCAGGGCGGATCCCGGGGCCGTCAGTCCTCGGCGGAGGCCGGCGAAAGCTTCGGCGCGGGGCGGGACAGGAAGGCAGGGACGTCGTTGCCGAAGCCGACCACGCCGCCGCCGCCTTCGTCACGACCGGAAGACTGGCGCTCCGGCTCCCTCTCGCGGCGGGCGCTCTCGGGGCGTTCGCGCGGACGTTCGTTGCGAGGCCGCTCTCCACGAGGCCGTTCGTCGCGGGGCCGCTCTTCACGATGACGATCGGCCCGGCGGGGCGATTCCCGGCGGGGTTCATCGCGAACGGCTTCGACGGGCGCGGTCTCCACGGGCGGCGGCTGGGCGGCCTGCGCCCGGGCGGGCTCGGCCGCGCGCGGCGCGTGCCGCTCGGAGGCTTCGCGGCGCGGAGCGCGGTCCCGGCCCGGACGCTCGCGCGAGCCTGAACGGCTGCGGCTTTCGCGGCCAGGGCGATCCTCGGACTTGGCCGACTCCCAGTCGAGGTCGAGCTTCTCTTCGATCGGGCTCTGGCCGATCAGCTTCAGGACCTTGTCGAGCGAGCGGCCGTCGGCGGGGGTGACGATCATATAGGCGTCGCCCTTGCGGCCGGCGCGGCCGGTGCGCCCGATCCGGTGCACATAGTCGTCGGCGTGGTGGGGCACGTCGTAGTTGAAGACGTGGCTGACGTCGGGGATGTCGAGGCCGCGAGCGG
>CAZTMF010000454.1:0-3269 GCA_964614675.1 uncultured Caulobacteraceae bacterium
CGGAGATGGCGAGGTGCTGGGCGTCTATGGCTTCGGCGCAGCGGGCCACATCATCGCCCAGGTGGCGCGCTGGCAGGGCCGCAAGGTGTTCGCCTTCACCCGGCCCGGCGACAGGGCATCCCAGGATTTCGCCCGCTCCCTGGGCGTGGACTGGGCCGGCGGATCGGACGAAGTTCCGCCCGAGCCCCTGGACGCCGCGATCATCTACGCCCCCGCCGGTGAGCTCGTCCCCGCCGCGTTGAAGGTGCTGAAGAAGGGCGGGCGCGTGGTTTGCGCGGGTATCCACATGTCCGACATCCCCGCCTTCCCTTACGCCTGGCTCTGGGAGGAACGGCAGATCGTCTCGGTGGCCAACCTGACGCGCGACGACGCCCACGCCTTCCTGGCGGTCGCGCCCAAGGCCGGGGTGAGGACCCACGTCACGACCTATCCTCTGGAGCGGGCCAACGAGGCGCTCGACGATCTGCGCGCCGGACGGCTCGAGGGCGCGGCGGTCCTGATCCCCTAGTCGTCCAATCCGACGTAGCGGCGGTCTTCGTCCTTCTGTCCGGCGTCGACGTTTCGGGCAGCCGCGCGCTCGAGCACGTTCATCGTCCGCTCCAGCACCGTTCCGGCCGTGAAAGGCTTGCCGATCAGTCCGTCGATCCCGGCCCGAGCCGCTTCCGTGACATGTTTCCGGTCGGCATAGGCGGTCACCATGAGCACGCCGCAGCGCCTTACCGACGGGCGCGGGTGCGTTCGGATTCGCTGGGTGAGTTGGATCCCGGAGATCGGCTTCATCTCGTAGTCGGTCACCACCAGGTCGATCTGAGCCGTTCCCAGTACGCTGAGAGCGTGATGCGGATCGCTGGTGTCGCGGACCGACATGCCCGCGCTGTCGAGGATCTCTTTCAACAGCCGGCGGGAATGGTCGTTGTCGTCGATGACGAGGACTGAGACTTGCTTGGAGGACGCCATGTTCGTTGCAGTGCTGCAACACTGGGATACGGCGGCATTGGTTTACAGGTCGTTGCTCGCGCTGCGGTGCAAGCGCTCCTAACGAGCTTCGGAGTTCGGACACCACCGGGCGTGGAAACGGCCGAAGTCGTTGCGGATCACATATTCGGTCGGGCTGACCACCTGGATCCTTTCGTGGACCCGGTAGTCGCTGTTTGGCATGGATTCGTCGCGACAGGTCAGCATGACGTCGAACGCATGATGCGCGGGCCGGCCGACGTGCAGGGCTCTGCAACGGGCGTGCGGAGCCTGGATCACATAGCCCGTTCCACCATACCAGCTATGGGCCGAGTTGGCCGCGTCGGCGCAGGGCGCACCCACGCTGACATAGACGCCGCGCTCCAGCGACAGGCCCCCTGCGGGATGGGCAGGGGCGCCGGCGGCGAGGGCCGCGGCGCCGATGATGGACAGGACGGACATGGCGGCCCTCAGTGCGCGTGAGCGTGAGCGTGGTCGTAGGTTTCCAGCTCGATGTCCAGCGGCATGCCGAAGGCGCGCTCGACCGCGGGCAACCTCAACGCCATGCGGGCGGCTTCCCGCATCGAGTCGAAGGCGGTGGCCATGGCCGGATCGGCGACCCAGGCGGTTGCGCCGTTCGGCGTCAGGCGAAGGTATTCGGCATCGCCCTTGGCGGCCTTGGAGACCACGGCGGGACGGGCGGCGGGCTGGAAGCTCAGGGTCTGGAGCATATGTCTCTCTCCTGCGGATGAGAGAGATTTGCAGGCGCCGCGCAGCTTCGCCATTCGGGAGGTCCACCTAAGCAGCCGCGCTTAAGTAGTTCTACGCATTCCAGGTTTGGCGCTCGATCAGACGGCGTGGGCCTCGGCGTGGGCCTGGGTCCCGCGGGTGAACACACGGTCGTCGGGGGTGATCGCGTCGATGGCGATGTCGGGCAGGCGGCCGAGCAGATCGTAGATCGGACCGAAGTCCTGCAGGGTGTCGTCCAGCAGCCGCTGCAGCGAGGGCAGCACGAAATAGACCTGCTGGAAGTCGTCGATCCGGTAGGGCGTGCGCATCACCCGCACCAGATCGAAACCCAGGCGGTTGGGCGAGGGATCCATCAGGCTGAACTCCGACTCGCCGCGCGAAGAGACGATTCCGGCGCCGTAGATGCGCAGGCCCTCGGGAGTCTCCATCAGGCCGAACTCCACCGTGTACCAGTAGAGCCGGGCGAGGTTGTGCAGCCTTCCAAGCCTGGTGGCCCTCAGGCCCCCTTCGCCGTAGGCCTTCATGTAGTCGGCGAAGGTGGGATCGGTGAGCATCGGCACATGGCCGAACACGTCGTGGAAGATGTCCGGCTCCTCGAGGTAGTCGAGCTGGTCGGGCCGGCGGATGAAGCGTCCGGCGGGGAAGCGCCGGTTGGCCAGGTGTTCGAAGAATACCTCGTCGGGCACGAGCCCCGGCACCGCGACCACCGTCCAGCCGGTGAGGGCGTTCAGCTTGCGGTTCATCTCGTGGAAATCGGGGATGCCCTCGCCGTGAAGATCAAGCGCCTCGAGACCCTTGAGGAAGGGCTCGCAGGCGCGGCCGGGCAAGAGCGCGGCCTGGCGTTCGTAGAGGGTGACCCAGACCCGGTGCTCGTCGGCCGTATAGGAGGCCCAGTCCTGGTCGATGGTCCAGTCGGGCCGGCAGCCTTCCGGCGGGCCCGAAATGAAGCGGTCGGGGGTCATGAGCTGAATATGCGCCGGTTCGAGGAAAGTTGCAGGGGGTGGAGGCCGCGCGTCCGGTGCGCTATGCCCCGCCCTCACTGCATCAAGGGGCGAACATGACCGAGATCGTCGACATTACCGGCCGCGAGATCCTGGACAGCCGCGGCAATCCGACGGTCGAGGTCGACGTGACGCTCGAGGATGGGTCCTTCGGCCGCGCGGCCGTGCCGTCCGGCGCCTCCACCGGCGCCCACGAGGCGGTCGAGAAGCGCGACGGCGACAAGAACCGCTATGGCGGCAAGGGCGTGCAGGAGGCCATGCAGGCGGTGAACGGCGAGCTGTTCGACGCCCTCTCGGGCCAGGACGCCGAGGACCAGCGGCGCATCGACGCCATGATGATCGAGCTGGACGGCACGCCCAACAAGAGCCGGCTGGGCGCCAACGCCATCCTGGGCGTCAGCCTGGCGGTCGCCAAGGCGGCCGCCATCAGCGCAGACCTGCCGCTCTACAAATACGTCGGCGGCGTGGCGGCCGAGGTGCTGCCGGTGCCGATGATGAACATCATCAATGGCGGCGCCCACGCCGACAATCCGATCGACATCCAGGAGTTCATGATCCTGCCGG
>CAZTMF010000455.1:0-3255 GCA_964614675.1 uncultured Caulobacteraceae bacterium
GACCAGCAAGGCGGGGATCACCCGCTCGCCGGATACAAAGTCGAGTCCCACGGCTTGGTAGACCAGAAGGCTGTTGGCCCTGAGGCTGATCGAGACGTCGGTCTGGCCGCTGGCCACCGGCCGGGCCAGGGCCTCGACGTCGGCGGGGGTCACCCCGGCGAGATCGGCGTCCAGCATCATCAGATAGTCGCCGCCCGCCGCCGCCACGCCCTGGGTCAGGGCGAAGGTCTTGCCGCGGTTGGGCGTGTAGGACAGCACCCGGATCTCTGGATAGTTGGCCAGCATGGCCGCGGTGTCGTCGGTCGAGCCGTCGTTCACCACAATGATCTCGTAGAGCATCGGATGCCGATAGACGGCGTCCAGGATGTGCCGGATACGGTCGGCCTCGTTGTAGGCGCAGACGATGCATGAGATGCGCACCGGGCCCGACTGAGCTGATCTGGCGCGCGTCGTCCGCTTGGACCCCAGCGCGGCCCCCGCGCGGCGGCTGTCCATTTCGATGGTCATGGTCCTAAACTAGCGTCCGCTGCCGAAGATCATAGCCTGTTCTTCCTCTGCCCCTGCGACTCGCGGGCGCATCATAGCCCGACGAAGGCCGATTTCGACGACAGATTGATGATGCCTCATCCATTGCGCGGGCCCTAATCCGCGCGATGCGGGCGCATCGAGGCGACCAGCTCGGGATTGGTCTCGGTCGGCATCGCCGCCATGATCGCCTCGTAGCGGCTGGTCACCGCCCCCGCCCATTCGCCGTGGGTGATGATGTAGGGCTCGTCATTGCGGATGGCCTTCAGCACCATGTCGCCGACCTGCTCGGGCTCCATCCACAGGTCGGACACCTGCCGCTGGCCCAGCCGCTCGGCCGCTTCGGCGAAGCCGCCCGAGGGTTTGAACTGCTCGGGCCGGTTCTGGCTCAGCTGGTGGATGTTGCTCTTGATCGGCCCGGGGCAGAGCACCGAGACGCCGATCCCGTCCTGGCCCAGCTCGGTCCGCATGGCTTCCGACATGGCGACCACCGCGGCCTTGGCCGTGGCGTACATGGTCATGTGGGCCGGCATCACTACCAGGGCCGCCAGCGAGGCGGTGTTGACCACATGGCCGCCCTCCCCGTGCTTCCGGATGCGTGGGACGAAGGTCTGCACCCCGTTGACCACCCCGCCCAGGTTCACGCCCAGGCCGAAGTCCCAGTCGTCGTAGGTCGCATCCTTCAGCGGCCCCTCGATGCCGACGCCGGCGTTGTTGACCGCCACGTGCAGCTTTCCGAACACCTGCTCGGTCTCGTCCGCCGCCGCCGCCATGGCCGCGCGGTCGGTGACGTCCAGGCGGATGAAGTGGACGTTGCGGCCCTGCTGACGCTCCTCGAACCAGGCCCGGGCCTCGTCGATGTGGTCCTGGCGCAGATCGGCGATCACCACCTTCATCCCCGCGTCGAGGAGCTTCTTGGCGATGCCGAGGCCGATGCCGCTCGCGCCGCCGGTGACGAAGGCGACCTTGCCTTCTAAGTCTCGCATAAGGTGCTCCAGTCAGTCGAAGAAGGCGACGCAGCGGATGTCGATGCTCTCGCGGGGCGGCGCGTCGTCGCCGGCGCTGGGGTCGTCGAAGGCGGTGTGCGGCACGCGCCGCGAGCGCCCCGGATCGGTGTCGTAACCTCGGAATAGCAGAAGCTCGTCCCGATGCATGTCGGAGAAATAGACCCAGCGATGGCGCGGATTGAAGGCCACCATGTTGGTCTGGATCCGCATCTCGCGATCTGGCGCGGGCAGCACGATGTGGGACACCACGAGGTCGTGAGCCTCCACCGTGGTGGCGTCGGCCATGCACAGGGGGCAGTCCTGCGGGGGCGGTGAGAGCGCCCGCCACAGGTTGAAGATCGCAAAACGACCCCTCAGCAGCGCCTCGGCGTCGGGGTCCTCACCCAGCCACTGCCGGGCGGCTGCGGGACCGGACTCATCGGAATAGTCGATGTGGGCGTAACGGCCGGGATAGGTGGTGCCGGCTTCGCCGAAGCGTTTCGACCGGTCAGAATGGCGATGCACCCAGGTCTTGCTGGCCACGACCTTGTGGGCCCCCGTGACCGCTCTCACCGCCTCCTCGAGTTCGGGCAGATAGGTCCGGGCGGCGGCGGCACGGTCGCCGAAGTCCTTCACCGCCGTGGGCGCGTCGGCCAGGAAGATCCCCTTGCGGTCGAGCGAGAAGCGATCGCGGATCGGCCGGACGTCCTCGATCTCCATGGTCTCCATGCGCAGGGGCATATGGCTGCGCCAGGAGTCGGCGGCGTACCAGACCGAGTCCGGCGTATCGTCCTCGAGGTAGTTGATCTGGGCGCGCACGGTGCGTCCGACCGGCCGGCGCTGCGCCTCGCGCGTCAGGGTGGCCGCGTCGCCCACCATGTCCTCCGCCATCGTTGAAGCCATGTCGCTCGCGAGGAAGGGACCCTGTCAAGCGCCATGGCCGCGGGGCCTTGGCGCATATCGCTAGAAGGCTTTCGATCCGGAGCGAAAGTCTCTAGATGTCCGGCCCGAACTTGCCCTGGGCCGGGCGACCATCCCGAGGAGATATTCGTGCGCAACTATCTGAAATTCTACATCGACGGGAAGTGGGTCGAACCCTCCACCTCGCGGACGCTCGACGTCATCAATCCGGCCACCGAAGAGGTCGCGGGCAAGATCGCGCTGGGCGCCACGGCCGACGTGGACGCGGCCGTCGCGGCCGCCAAGAAGGCGTTCAAGACCTGGTCCAAGACCACCCGCGAGCAGCGGCTGGAGGTGCTGGAGCGCCTGGCCGCCGAGTTCGGCAAGCGCATGCCCGACATCGCCGACGCCATCACCGAGGAGATGGGCGCGCCCGCTTGGCTCGCCCAGAACGCCCAGGGACCGGCCGGCATGGGCCACCTGATGACGGCGATCAACGCGCTCAAGACCTACGAGTTCGAAGAGGACCGCGGCACCTCGCGCGTGGTGAAGGAGCCGATCGGCGTGGTGGGCTTCGTCACCCCGTGGAACTGGCCGATGAACCAGATCTGCGCCAAGATCGGCCCGGCCCTGGCCACCGGCTGCACCGTGGTGCTGAAGCCGTCGGAGATCGCCCCCTTCTCGGCCCAGATCTTCACCGAGATCGTCGAGGCCGCAGGCGTGCCCGCCGGCGTCTACAACATGGTCAACGGCACCGGCCCGGAAGTCGGCTCGGCCATGTCGAGCCACCCGGACATCGACATGATCTCGATCACCGGCTCGACCCGCGCCGGCATCGAGGTGG
>CAZTMF010000456.1:0-3250 GCA_964614675.1 uncultured Caulobacteraceae bacterium
AGGTGCTGATCGGCCGCCAGCACGTGCAGAAGGTGCCCCAGTGGCTGGGCGAGACCGTCGGCTTCTGGGACGGCGATACGCTGGTGGCCTGGACCGCCAACGTCCAGGCCTGGACCCAGCACACCATGTTCGAATTCTCGAACCGCTTCGAGGCGGTGGAGACCTTCAAGCCGGTCTATGACGCCCATCACCGCTTCATGGGCCTGGACACCGAGGCGGTCTGGTACGACCCGGACGCCTTCGTCCAGCCGCTGCGGGTGAAGGACCGCTATCTCCGCCGCGCCAAGGCCGGCGATCCGGACGCCCGCTACACCTTCATCGAGTGCCTCTCGAACATCAAGAATGTGGGCGGCCGTCCCAAGCAGCTCACCGCCGACGATCCGAACTATGTCGACTACTACGGCCGGCCCTGGGCCAAGAACTGGGAGAAATGGTTCGAGCAGGGCTGGGACAAGCCGAGCTCTGAGCAGGTGCCGGCGGACGTTTTGAACTCACTGAAATAGGCGGCCTGCGCGGCGACCGGATGGCCGTCAGCGAGGCTTGATCCACTCGGCCGGCCAGTCATTGAAGTGGATTACCTCACGTCCGCCAACAATGAGGGTGTAAGCAGGTTCGTCAGGGAAGTTGTTGAGCCGAACCTTCCAAGTCTTTCCACGAACCGCGGTCACGTAGCGGATGCGACCGCCCTTGATCAGAGGCCGACGCCACCGAATTCTTGGAATCCGGTAGGCTCGGGCGTCGGGCCAATTGTCTTCCATTCGGAACATCGGGCGCTCCTAAAGCCCCCACGCCACCTTCCGGTCGTTGCTGCGGCTCAGGTTGCGGTGGCGGGCCAGGGCCCACAGCGGGAAGAACTTCGAATAGCCGTGGTAGCGCAGGTAGAAGACCCGCGGGAAACCGCCGCCGGTGTAGTGGTCCTCGGGCCAGAAGCCTGAGGCGTCCTGGTGGGATTTGAGCCAGGCGATCCCGCGCGCGACGGCAGGGTGGTCGTTCTCTTCGGCGGCCATCAGGCCCAGCAGGGCCCAGGCGGTCTGGGAGGCGCGGGACTCGGCCGGCTCGTAGCCCTTGTAGTCCAGCGCATAGCTGTCGCAGCTTTCGCCCCAGCCGCCGTCGGTGTTCTGGATCTGCACCAGCCAGTCCACCGCCTTGCGCACTATGGGCGCCTGGGGATCCACGCCGGCGGCGTTGAGCGCGCAGAGGGCGGACCAGGTCCCGTAGACGTAGTTCACGCCCCATCTTCCGAACCAGCTGCCGTCGGCCTCCTGATCCTTCTCGATGTAATCGACCGCCGCCTTCATGCGCGGATCGTCCATCCCGACGCCCATCTGGGCCAGGAGCCCGATGCAGCGGGCCGAGACGTCGACCGTCGGCGGGTCCAAGAGGGCGCCGTGGTCGGCGAAGGGGATGTTGTTCAGGTAGTAGTGGTCGTTGTCGGCGTCGAAGGCGCCCCAGCCGCCGTTCCGGCTCTGCAAGCCGAGGATCCATTCCGCGCCCCGGTCGATGGCCTCGTCATAGCCGTTCGAGCCCTGGCGCTTCTGGGCCCGGTCCATGGCCATGGCCACCACGGCGGTGTCGTCGACGTCGGGATAGTGTGCGTTGTTGTACTGGAAGGCCCAGCCGCCCGGCCGCACGTCCGGCCGCGCCTCGGCCCAGTCGCCCTTCACGTCCAGAACCTGCAGCGGCTTCAGCCACTGCAGGCCCGCCTCGACCCGGCGCTCGGCCTCTTCGCCGCCAGCTTCCAGCAGAGCGTGGCAGGCGAGGCCCGTGTCCCAGACCGGCGAGACGCAGGGCTGGCAGTAGGCTTCCTCGTCCTTGATCACCAGGAGCCGCTCGACCGAGCGGCGGGCCAGGACGCGGTGGGGATGGTCCTCGGCATAACCCAGAACGTCGAACATCATCACGCTGTTGGCCATGGCCGGGTAGATGGCGCCGAGGCCGTCCTCGCCGTTCAGCCGCTCGGTGACGAAGGCGACGCAGCGGTCGATGGCCTTCTGGCGCAGGCCCCTGGGCCAGAGCGGGTTCACCGCCTTCAGCACCACGTCCAGCGAATTGAAGAACCAGGTCCAGATTGCGCTGCGGTTGGCCACCGCCGACTTGGGCCTGGCCTTGACCTCGGTCTGATAGAGCTCGTCGACCCTGATCCCCCGCGCATTGCGGGCGACCGGCTTCTTCACCTGCAGCACCAGCAAGGGCACGATCACCGTGCGCGCCCAGTAGCTCATCCTGTTCAGGTGGATCGGAAACCACCTGGGGACCAGGATCAGCTCGACCGGCATGGTCGGGATGGTGTTCCAGGGCCCCACGCCATAGAGCGCCAGCTGGAAGCGGGTGAAGACATTGGTCGCGGCTGCGCCGCCGGCCTTGAGGATCGCCTCGCGGGCCCGCTTCATGTGCGGAGCCTCGATGTCGTCGCCGATCATCTTCAGCGCGAAATAGGCCTTCACGCTGGCCGAGATGTCGAAGGCGCCGCCGTGATACAGCGGCCAGCCGCCGTGCGCGCCCTGGATGCGGCGCAGATAGACGCCGACCTTGCGCTCCAGCTCCAGATCCTCGGGCTCGCCGAGATAGTACTTCAGGAGCACGAACTCGGCCGGGATGGTGGCGTCGGCCTCAAGCTCGAACACCCAGTGGCCGTCCTCGCGCTGCAGGTCCATAAGCGCGCGTGACGCTCTGCCGATCGCGTGTTCCAGATCGTCGGTGGGGGCGTCGTACATCAGCTCACCAGGTCGGCCGCCGTACGGCCCGAGCGCAGCGCGCCTTCGATGGTGGCGGGCAGGCCCGTGGCTGTCCAGTCGCCCGCCAGGATCAGGTTGTCCCACCGGGTGCGGGCGCCCGGCCGCTTGGCGTCCTGTTCGGGTGTGGCGGCGAAGGTGGCCCGCCGCTCCTTGACGATCTGCCAGGGCGGCAGCTCGGGCGGCATGCGGTGCAGGGCCGCGACGTCGGCCCAGAGCCGCCGCGCCAAGTCCTCGCGGTCGGCATCGAGCAGCCGATCCGCGCCCGACACGGTGACGGAGATCCGGTCGGGGAAGGCGAACACCCACTCGGCGGTGGCGCCGATCAGGCCGACCATGGGTTCGGCGCCGGCCGGGGCGGGGATCAGGAAGTGGCCGTTGACGATGGCGCGGAACTCGTCCGGCGCGGTCAGGTCTGGCAGCAGCTCCTGCGCCGCCCAGGGCGGCACGGCGAGGATCAACCGGTCGTCCGGCTCGAGTTTCACCTCGCGGCCGGGCAGGACGAAGGCGGCGACGCG
>CAZTMF010000457.1:0-3228 GCA_964614675.1 uncultured Caulobacteraceae bacterium
CCAGCGCCCTGATCGCCGAGCTGTTCAAGATCGAGGACCACAAGATCCAGCGGGTGATGGCCGTCATCACCAACGTGCCCTACCGCATGCCGACGGGGTGGGAGCGCCCCCGCCCCTAGCGTCCGGGAGCCAGTCCTAGGCCAGCATCTCCTTCACCGTGTCCCGCTCGCCGACCAGCTCGTCGTTGGTGATCTTGATCTTGGATTTGGCGAAGTCGTCCATCTCGTAGCTGGCGACGACTTCATAGCCGGTCTCGGTTGAGCGGACAGGCATGCCGGCCCAGACGCCTTCGGAGAAGCCGTAGCGCCCATGGCTGGGCACCGCGACGGAATGCACCGCGCCAGGGGTGACCAGGCCGCGGACATGGCCGACCAGGGCGTTCGCCGCCGAGGCGGCCGAGCTCTGGCCGCGAGCCTCGATCACGGCCGCCCCGCGCTTGCCGACGGTGGGCAGGTACTCGCCTTCGAGCCAGGCCTTGTCGCCGATGACCTCCGAAGCGGGCCGGCCGCCGATCTTCGCATGGGTGAAGTCGGCGAACATCGTCGGGCTGTGATTGCCGTAGATGAAGAGCTCGGAGACCTCGCCGATCGCGACGCCGGCCTTTTTGGCCAGGAGGGCGCGGCCGCGGTTTTCGTCCAGGCGCACCATCGCGGTGAAGCGCTCCTGGCCCAGGCGCTTGGCCTGGCTGGCGGCGATCATGCAGTTGGTGTTGCAGGGGTTGCCGACCACTGCGATGCGGGCGTCGTCGGCCGCCACCTTGTCGATCGAGCGACCCTGCGCGACGAAGATCTTGCCGTTGTCCTTGAGCAGATCGGCCCGCTCCATCCCCGGGCCGCGCGGCTTGGAGCCGACCAGAAGACACCAGTTGGCGTCCTTGAAAGCGGTGTCCGCCTCGCCGGTCAGGATCATGTCCTGCAGCAGCGGAAAGGCGCAGTCCTCCAGTTCCATCGCCACGCCGCGCAACGCTTTCTGCGGGCCTTCGACCGGGATCTCCAGCAGCTGGAGGATCACGGGCTGGTCCTCGCCCAGCATCTGGCCCGAGGCGATCCGGAACAGCAGGGCGTAGCCGATGTTGCCGGCCGCGCCGGTGACCGCCACGCGGATGGGAGGCTTGGACGCCATGATGTCTGCTCCTTGGGATGATGCGTTGCGTCCCTAGCCCGAGCGCGATTGGGCCGCAACGCGCAACCACGCGCCGTCGGCGCCCAGGTTGAATGCTGCGCGCAACGGCCGCGCACGGTTCTTGCCGCATGAGGTGGACGCCGTCGCCTGACGTCGCTAGAGAGCCGCGCTCCGCTTGGCCGGAAGGATCTCCGTGGACAAGTTTGCCCTGGCTCAACCCTTCCTCGAGACCTCCGAGCCGCTCGTGTCGTTGAAACTGTGCGAGGCGCGGCTGCAGGCCGACGCGCGTTTCCCCTGGATCGTGCTGATCCCCCGGCGGGCCGGCGCGCGTGAGCTCGAGCACATCACCAATGGCGACCGCGCCCAGCTGATGGACGAGATCATCGCCGCCGGCGCCGCCGTGCGCGCCATCGGCGCCGCGATCGGGCGGCCGGTGGAGAAGCTCAACGTCGGCCAGATCGGCATCAAGACCCCGCAGCTGCACGTCCATGTGGTCGGCCGCCGCGCCGACGACGGCTGCTGGCCCGAGCCGGTCTGGGGCCGCGGCGAAGCCGTGTCCTACGACGACAAGACCCTGGCCGCTGCGACGGCCGCGGCGCTCGGCGTCCTCAGGGGGATGCAGGCGGCCGCCTGATCTCGAAGTAGAGGCCGAGTTCCTCGGTCCGCCGCGCCGGGATGAAGGTCATCCTCTCGCCGATCGGGGTCATGCCCAGCCGCCGGACGATAGCCAGCGAGGCGAGATTGTCCGGATGCACGCCGGCCTCGATGCTCTCCAGGCCAAGCGCGCTCCAGGCCTCCGCCAGGATGGCCGCCGCCGCCTCGCCGGCATAGCCCTGGCCCCAGAAAGCCTCGCCGAGCCAATAGCCGATCACGCCGCGGTCAGGCTGGTCCGCCAGCCGGTCGATCCCGATCCAGCCCATCAGCGCGCCGTCCGACCTGCGTTCGATCACGCGCATGAGCCCCTCGCCCGCGCTTTCCCGGGCTTGATGGCGCTCGATCTTCTCCAGCACTTCGGTCGCGGTGTCGTCGGGCTTCCAGGAGCCGGTGCGCCGGCTGATCGGCTCGGACATCAGTGCGGCGCTGGGACCCGCGTCGACCGCCGCCAGCGGCCGCAAAATCAGGCGCGGCGTCTGGATCGTTGCGCCCCGGGCGGCGTCAGGCGGCAGGGCCTGCGCCCATCGGCTTCAGCCCCAGGTCCGCGAACAGCTGCGCGTCGCTGGCCGTCTCGGGATTGGGGGTGGTGAGCAGCTGCTCGCCCACGAAGATCGAGTTGGCGCCCGCCAGGAAGCACAACGCCTGGAGCTCGCGGCTCATGCCTTCGCGGCCGGCCGAGAGGCGCACCACCGCTTTCGGGCAGACCAGGCGGGCCACGGCGATGGTCCTGACGAACTCCAGCCCGTCGATCTGGCCCTCGGCCGAGACTTTCTCGCCGAGAGGCGTGCCCTCCACCGGGACCAGGGCGTTGACCGGCAGGCTGTCCGGGTGCTCGGGCAGGCTGGCCAGGGCCTGCAGCAGGCCGGCCCGGTCGCGCCGGCTCTCGCCCATGCCGACGATGCCGCCGCAGCAGACCGAGATGCCCTCGGCTCGGACCGCCTCCAGCGTCTTGAGCCGGTCGGCGTAGGTGCGGGTGGAGACCACCGTCCCGTAGTACTCGGGGCCAGTGTCGAGGTTATGGTTGTAGTAGTCGAGGCCGGCGGCTTTCAGCGCCTTGGCCTGGGGCGGACTCAGCATGCCGAGCGTGGCGCAGGTCTCCAGGCCCAGCGCCTTCACCCCCGAGATCATCGCCTCGAGCTTGGGCAGGTCACGGTCCTTCAGCTCGCGCCAGGCTGCGCCCATGCAGAACCGCTGGGCGCCCGAGGCCTTGGCCCGCGCCGCCTCTGCCACCACGGCGACGGGGTCCATGAGCTTGCCGGCCTTCAGGCCCGTGTCGAAGTGGGAGGACTGGCTGCAGTAGCCGCAGTCCTCGGCGCATCCGCCGGTCTTTACCGACAGCAGCTGCGACAGCTGAACCTCGGTGGGATCGAACCAGCGCCGATGGACCTCGGCCGCGCGGAACACCAGCTCGGTGAACGGCAGGTCGAACAGCGCTTCGACCTCCTCCAGCGT
>CAZTMF010000458.1:0-3221 GCA_964614675.1 uncultured Caulobacteraceae bacterium
CGCCATCGGCAAGCGGCTAGGAGCGCTCATCGAACTCCAGGCGACGGGTTGCGGAGTTCGCTTCTGTCTGACTCTGCCCGCGACCGAGCCGTGGCCCGTGTCGTGTGGCGGCTGAATGGCCAGGTCACCGGGCTGGTTCGATTCCGCCGGGTTCCGATCGGGGTTCTGAGGGTGGATGGTTCCCGAGCGGCGCCCCCGGATCTTTGGGGCCGCTGACGAGCCCTTCCAGCTTCGCTTTCTCCTCGACGAGCATCTGCTCCAGGCTTCGGCGCTTCGTGTCGTCGGATTCGTCGGCGATGAGGGCCACGAAACGCGCGATGTTCGCTCGTGTGACGAATTCCTGCATGGGCCAGCGCCTCTGTCGCCCCCTCGGTGGTCGCCATCGCGCCGGCCAGACATCATGAGCCGACGGCTACAGGTGGCGCCGTTTTCGTCGCGTTGGGCAGCCTCGGAATCTACCTAGTCAGCGCCTCGCACGACCGGCCGCAGCTCAAATAGGCGCTCGACCGGCATGGGATGGCGGCTCAATCCGATGGAATCCTGACGATCCGGTTGATCCAGGTCATTCAAATCGGGCTGGCCTTACGAGTATATCCACCTGATCCGGACAGCATCCGACCAGCGTGCGGTCGGGGATTTGGCTTTTCCGCCGACTTGCAGGCCCGTCTATTCCTATTGAGGCGCAATGACCGCGACAGAGGACCTCCGAGGCCTGCGCGTCCTGATCGCCGAGGACAACTGGCTGATCGGCGAGTCCCTGCGCGAGTTGGTGGTGGGCCTTGGGTGCACGGTCGTCGGGCCGATCCCTGACCTGGCCGAGGTCATGAGCCTGATCGGAATCGGCGACATCGACGCCGCTCTGCTCGACATCGAGCTCGCCGATGCGAACAGTCTGCCGGCGGCAAGCGAGCTGACGCTGCGGGGCATACCCTTCATCGTGACGACGGGCGGCCGAAACGCCAGCGGCCTCCCCGCGGTGCTGGCCAAGGCGCCGCGATTGAACAAGCCCTTCGATGCACCGCAGCTGGAGGCGACGATGACCGCCACCTTCCTGCCTCGCGCCGGTGTCGCGCCCGTCGGGCGGTGAATACGCGATTACATTGGGTAGATGCCGCGCCGGATGCTAGTCATGGCTGTCCAGCTTGGCCGTAGGGGCGGTTGCGTTCAGCGACACTTCTCGGGAGCGGCGCCATGGTACGATCGATTTCGCCGGGGGGCCGATCCAATCGGGGCCCCCTGGCCGGCCGCGCGCAGCGGGAGTCGAAGATCGACGCGCCTCGGTTCGATTGTCCGGTGGTTGGGGTCGGCGCCTCCGCCGGCGGCCTTGACGCCCTCCGCACCCTGCTGGGCGCCCTGCCTTCCAGGTGCGGCATGGCCTTTGTCGTGGTCCAGCATCTGGACCCCACTCACTCCAGCATGATGGTCGAGCTGCTCTCGCCGCACGTCGCCATGCCCATCGTTGAAGCGTCGGAAGGCGCGCGGCTCGTACGGGATCACATCTACGTCATCCCGCCCGGCCGGTTTCTGGCGGTCCAAGACGGCGCGATCCGGCTGTCGAGCCCGCCTCTCAGGCCCGCCATGCGGATGCCGTTCAATGTCCTGCTGCAATCGCTGGCCAATGAACTGGGCGAACAGGCTGTCTGTGTCATCCTTTCGGGGACTGGCGCCGACGGCGCGGTCGGGGCGGCCGCGGTCAAGGCGGCCGGCGGCCTGGTCATCGCCCAGGACCCTGACGAGGCCGAGTACGACGGGATGCCCCGCAGTGCGATCGCCGCGGGCGCCGTCGACCTGGTGCTGTCGCTGGCCCAGATGCCGCAGGCCCTGTCGAGGTACGGCGGTCATCGATATCTGCAGGCGCCCGATGCCGCCGCGTCGCCGGCGAACGGCGCCTTCGGGCAGATCGTCGACCTGCTGCGCAGAAGGACGTCTCACGACTTCGCCCTTTACAAGGAGGGCACGCTCAGGCGCCGGATCGAACGGCGCATGGCCCTGCATGGCATCGAGGATGGCCGGAGCTACCTGGAAAAGCTCACACTGGACGCGGCGGAGCTTCAGCGTCTCACCGACGACCTGCTGATCAATGTCACGCGGTTCTTCCGTGACGCCAAGGCCTTCGACCAGCTCGAGGAGAAGGTCATTCCGGAGCTGGTGCGGAACCAACCGCCCGACCAGCCCATCCGGGTCTGGGTGGCGGGCTGCAGCTCCGGCGAGGAAGCCTATTCCATCGCCATGCTCCTGCTCGACGAGATCGGCAAGACGCGGCGAAGCATCAGGCTGCAGATCTTCGCCACGGACGTGGACGCGGAAGCCGTCGCCTTCGCCCGCGAAGGCCTCTATCCCCACACGATCGAAGCGGATGTCCCCGCCGAGCGCCTGGGCCGCTTCTTCACCCGCGAGGACAAGGGCTACCGGGTTTCGCGCGAGCTGCGGGCGGCGATCGTCTTCTCGGTCCACGACGTCGTGGCCGACGCGCCGTTCTCGCGGCTGGATTTCGTCGGCTGCCGCAACCTGCTGATCTATCTGCGGCCGGAGGTTCAGCAGAAGGTCATATCGCTGTTCCATTTCGCGCTTCGCGAAGGCGCCGTCCTGTTCCTCGGCGGGGCCGAGACCGTCGGCTCCCCCGGCGACCGGTTCGTGCCGATCTCCAAGGCGCACCGCATCTATCGCCATATCGGGCGAAGCCGGCCGGGCGACATCGAATTACCCCTGGGGCGTGGCGAGGCGGCGCGTACGCTTTGGTCGCGCCCGCCGCGTCAGGCCGCGGAACCGCACGGGGGGGTGGGAGACATTGCGCAGCGGCTGCTGCTCAAGAGCTACGCGCCGGCGTCTGTCCTGGTGAACCACAAGCGCCAGGGGCTCTACTATTTCGGTCCGACCGACCTCTACCTGAAGATGCCGACCGGAGAGCCCGATTTCGACGTTCTCGCCGCGGCCCGTGAGGGGCTGAGGCCGGCGATACGGACATTGCTCGACAGGACGACCGTGGACGGTGAGAGCACCGTCGTCGCCAGGCGAGTGAAGCGCGACGGAGGCTATGCCGCCGTGACGGTCACCGCGCGGTCGGCGACCAATGCCGGCCAGGAGCTGATCCTGCTGAGCTTCCTCGATCTGCCGGAAGCCAAGGACGCGATCCAAGCGCCGCCCGAGACGGCGGCCGAAAGCTCACAGATCGCGCGGGTCGAGGACGAGCTGGACGCCACCCGCAAGGACCTGGCGGAGGC
>CAZTMF010000459.1:0-3220 GCA_964614675.1 uncultured Caulobacteraceae bacterium
CAGGCCATCCAGTTCAGGCTGGACGAGCTGCTCAGCCGCCATCCGGTGGGCGATCCCTCCTACGAGGGTCTGAACGAGATCCGCCAGACCGCCGTGCGCGCCGCCGACCTGGTCAAGAAGCTGCTGACCTTCTCGCGCAAGCAGACCGTCCAGCGCGAGACGCTCGATCTGGGCGAGGTGATCGGCGAGTTCGAGGTGTTGCTGCGCCGGCTGATGCGCGAGGACGTCAAGCTGAAGACGGAGTACGGCCGCAACCTGCCCCTGGTCCGCGCCGACAAAGGCCAGCTCGAGACGGCGGTGATGAACCTCACCGTCAACGCCCGCGACGCCATCCGCGGACAGGGCGGATCGGCCGGCGTGGTGCGCATCCGCACCGCCAGGGTCTCGCGCGCGGAAGCCATGTCGCTGGGCTATCCCGAGGCGCCCGAGGGCGAATACGCTCTGATCGAGGTCTCCGACACCGGCCCGGGCATTCCGCCGGACGTGATGGCCAAGATCTTCGAGCCGTTCTTCACCACCAAGGCGCTGGGCGAAGGCACGGGCCTGGGGCTCTCGACCGTCTACGGCATCGTCAAGCAGGCCGACGGCTGGATCGCGGTGGATTCCAAGCCCGGCCAGGGCGCCTGCTTCCGCATATTCCTGCCGGTGTTCACCCCGCCGGCGGTCAGCGAGGCCCCGCCGGTGCAGCCGGTCCGCGCCAAGCCCAAGGCCCGCGACCTCTCCGGCGCCGGCCGGATCCTGTTCGTCGAGGACGAGGATGCGGTGCGCGGGGTGGCGGCGCGGCTGCTGCGCGCCCGCGGCTACGAGGTGATCGAGGCGGCGGACGGCGAGGAGGCCCTGGCCCTGGCCGAGCAGAACGCCGGAACCATCGACCTCCTGATCTCCGACGTGATCATGCCGGGCCTCGACGGACCTTCCCTGCTCAAGAAGGCCCGCCAGTACCTGGGCTCGGCGCCGGTGATGTTCATCTCCGGCTACGCTGAGGCGGAGTTCTCCGACATCCTCGAGGGCGAGAGCGGCGTGACCTTCCTGCCCAAGCCCATCGACATCAAGTCGCTGGCCGAGCGGGTGAAGCAGCAGCTGCAGGCGGCCTGAAGGTTTGGGACTGAGGGCGATTGTCGCTCCCCGCAGCCGCGCCTACCCCTTCCATATGATTGACCGCCGTCTTCTGCTCGGAGGCGCCGCCGCTGCCGCTGCGGCGGCCGTCTCGCCATCCTTCGCCGCTGCCCTGCGCCCCGCCTCTGACCCGGCCGAGGCGGCCAAGCTCAACGCCCTGATGGACGCCTTCATGGCGGAGCACCTGCGGCTGGATCCCGAGACGGCCACCAGTCTCGGCCTGGACCTGGGCGATCTCGCCTGGACCAGGTCAGAGCTCACCGACGCATCGCTCGCCGGTCACGCCAGGGCGAAGGCGCTGACGTCGAGCCAGCTCCGGCGGCTGCGTGAGGTCCGCCGCGCCGCGCTCGGGGGGATGGACGCCGTCAACTACGACACCATCGAAGCCTCGCTGGCCGTTGCCGACGAGGCCGACAGCCGCTTCGCCTATGGCGGCCACGGTGTCGACACGCCCTATGTGCTGAACCAGATCGGCGGAGCCTACCAGTCCGATCCCAACTTCCTGGACAACGAGCATCCGATCGCCGGCAAGGCGGACGCCGACGCCTATCTCGCCCGCCTGGAAGGCTTCGCCCGCAAACTCGACGACGAGATCGAGGTCGCCCGCCACGACGAAGCCATGGGCGTGATCCCGCCCGACTTCGTGATCGGCAAGACCCTGGATCAGCTGCGGGGGCTCCAGGGGCAGTCCGCCGAGACCGCCCTATTGGTCACTTCGCTGACGCGCCGGCTGAAGCCGCTGGGCGTCGGCGACGGCCATGGAGAGGCCGCGGCGCGGATCTACGAGGAGTCCGTGCGTCCGGCGCTGGGTCGCCAGATCGCCCTGGTCGAAGGGTGGAAGGGCAAGGCCGTTCACGACGCGGGCGTATGGCGGCTGCCCGACGGCGCCGACTGGTACGCCCTCGCGCTCCGCTCCTACACCACATCGGCCGCGACGCCCGCCGAGGTGCACAAGCTGGGCCTCGACCTCGTCGCCAGCCTCTCCGCCGACGCGGACAAGCTGATGAAGTCTCAGGGCCTGAGCCAGGGCGGCGTGGGGGACCGTCTGCGCGCCATGTTCCGCGATCCGAAGTTTCTGTTCGCCGACACCGACGAGGCCAAGGCGAAGATCGTGGAGTCCCTCAACGCCAAGGTCGAGGCCATCGAGGCCAAGCTACCCCAATGGTTCGGGCGGACGCCGAAGACCAAGCTCCTGATCCGCCGCGTTTCCAAAGAGACCGAGCTCGGGGACTCCAGCCACTACACCACGGGCGCCCTCGATGGATCGCGCCCGGCCATCTATTGGATCAACCTGCGCGATGCGGCCGAGAATCCGAGCTGGCTTCTGTCGACGGTCACCTTCCATGAGGGGGTGCCGGGTCACCACCTGCAGGAAAGCGTGTCGCGGGAGGCGGGCGAGCTGCCGCTGCTGCGCAAGGCCCTGGGCAACTCAGGCTATGCCGAGGGCTGGGCGCTCTACGCCGAGCAGCTGTCGGTGGAGATGGGCATGTACGCCTCCGACCCCCTCGGCCATATCGGCCAGCTGCACGATGCGCTGCTCCGGGCCGTACGACTGGTGCTCGACTCCGGCCTGCACGACCGTCGCTGGACCCGCGAACAGGCGGTCGCCTATTTCGCCGAACATCTCGGCGATCCGGAGTCGACGGCCATCCAGGAGGTCGAGCGCTATTGCGTCATACCGGGCCAAGCCTGCGCCTACATGCTGGGCAAGATGGAGTTCCTGCGGCTCCGCGACCGGGCGCGCAAGGCGCTCGGCCGCCGCTTCGACATCCGGGCCTTCCACGACGCGGTGCTGCTGGCCGGGAACATGCCCCTGACCGTGCTGGACCGGCGGGTGGACGCCTACATCGCCCAGGCTTGAGCCACGCGAGGTGCCGCACCGGGCGACTGACCGCCAAAGATGGCTCTCGGCCCTTCATCGGACTGACACGGCGAGGTGAATCCGCTAATCGGCGCCCATGACCACCGCCGACAAGCCGATGTCCGAGCTCGCCCTGGAGTTCGGACTCAAGAGCGACGAGTACGCCGTCATCCTCCAGCGCCTGAACCGCGAGCCCAATCTCGTCGAGCTCGGCGTCTTCTCGGTGATGTGGAGCGAGCACTG
>CAZTMF010000460.1:0-3218 GCA_964614675.1 uncultured Caulobacteraceae bacterium
GGTGATCACCGCCCACCCGACCGAGGTGCGGCGCAAGAGCATCCAGGACCGCGAGGCGGCGCTGTCGGAGCTGCTCGGGGCCCACGACCGTCGCGGCCTGCGCACCGCGGAAGCCAGGCGGCTGGAAGCCGCGATGAAACGCGAGATCCGCATCCTCTGGCAGACTCGCATGCTGCGCCCGACGCGGCTGCAGGTGACCGACGAGATCGACAACGCCGTCGCGGTGCTGGCCAAAACCTTCACCACCGAGCTGCCGGCCGCGCGGCGGCGCCTGGCGGAGCTGTTCGGCATCGCAGGGCCTCTGCCCGCCTTCATGGAGGTGGGGACCTGGGTCGGCGGCGATCGCGACGGCAATCCCTTCGTCAACGCCGAGACCCTGGAATACGCGGTCCGCCGTCAGGCCGAAGCGGCGCTGGACCATCACCTCGGCCAGCTGCACGCCCTGGGCGCGGAACTGTCGATCTCCGACAACTGGGCCGAGGTCAGTCCCGAGCTCAGGGCGCTGGCGGACAACCGCTTCCACGCCACCGCCCACAAGCAGGACGAGATCTACCGGCGCGCCCTGACCGGCTGCCATGCGCGGCTGGCCGCGACCCGCGCCGCAGTCCTGGGCGAGGCCCACGCACAGCCGGCCCGCGGCGAGGCCGCACCCTATGAGGCCCCAGCCGAGCTGGAGGCGGATCTCGCCATCGTGGCGCGCTCGCTGGAAGAGGGCGGGGCCGCCGACGTCGCCCAGGGGCGCCTGATGGACACGCGCGAGGCGCTCTCCGCCTTCGGCTTCCACCTGGCCTCGATCGACCTTCGCCAGAACTCCGACGTGCACGAGCGGGTGATCGCCGAGCTGCTGGCCGAGGCGCGGGTGGCGGAGGGCTACGCCGACTTGCCCGAGGCGGAGCGGGTGCGGCTGCTCCTGGCGGAGATCGCGAGCCCGCGGCAGCTGCACTCGCCCTGGGGCCGATACGCCCCTGAGACGCTGAAGGAGCTCGCCATCGTCGAGCGGGCGGCGGATCTGCGTCGCAGGTTCGGTCCGCGCGCGGCGCCCAACTATGTGATCTCCAAGACCACCAGCGTCTCCGACCTCCTGGAAGTGGCGGTGCTGCTCAAAGAGGGCGGCATCCTGGCGCCCGGCGAGCGGCCCTCCTGCGGCATGCGGATCGTGCCGCTGTTCGAGACCATCGCCGACCTGCGCGCCGCAGACGCGGTCATGGCCGAGTACCTCGATCTCGAGCCCGTGCGCGCCATGCTGGAGGGCCAGGATCGTCTCCAGGAGGTGATGATCGGCTATTCCGACAGCAACAAGGACGGCGGCTATGTGACGTCCAGCTGGGAGATCCGCGCCGCCATCGCGCGTCTGGTCGAGGCAGCGCGCGCCCGTGATCTGCGCATCCGCTTTTTCCACGGCCGCGGCGGGGCGGTGGGCCGCGGCGGTGGCTCGAGCTTCGAGGCCATCCTGGCGCTGCCGGCCGGGGCGGTGGAGGCCGGGGTGCGCATCACCGAGCAGGGAGAGGTTGTGGCCAGCAAGTACGGCCATCCGGACGTCGCCCGGGCCAATCTGGAGACCATCGCCGTGGCCGCCCTCCTGGCCAACTTCGATCGGGCGCCAGACACGGCCGACACGGCCGAGGGCGCCTCCCTGCTGGAGGACTTCAGCGCCGCCGCCTTCGAGGCCTATCGCAGCCTCGTCTACGAAACGCCTGATTTCGCGACCTATTTCCACCAGTCCACGCCCCTGCCCGAGATCGCCGAGCTGAACATCGGCAGCCGCCCGTCCTCCCGCTCGCGCTCGGACCGCATCGAGGACCTCAGGGCGATCCCCTGGGTGTTCAGCTGGTCGCAGGCGCGGGTGATGCTGCCCGGCTGGTTCGGCTTCGGCGCGGCCGCCGCCGCGGTCGCCGCGCAGCATGGCGAGCGGGCCCTGGCCGACCTCCACGCCGGCTCGGGCTTCTTCCGGGCGGCGGTGTCGAACCTCGAGATGGTGCTGGCCAAGTCGAGCCTGCCGATCGCCGAGCGCTACGCCGGGCTGGTCGAGGACCGCGCCCTCGCCGAGGCCGTGTTCGGCCGCATCCGCCAGGAATGGGCCGCGACACGCGACGCGGTGCTGGCGATTACCGGCCAGTCGGCCCTGCTCGAGCGGAACCCGCGCCTGGCCGAGTCCATCCGCCTGCGCCTGCCCTACATCGACGCCCTGAACCTGCTGCAGTTAGACCTGCTGCGCCGCCGCCGCGCTGGCGAGGCGGACGAAGCGATCGCCGGCGGCATCCGCATGTCGATCAATGGCGTCTCGGCGGGCCTCAGGAACAGCGGCTGACCGCAGGGATCGGCGCCCCGCCCGCCGCTCTCAGGCGACTGTGGCGCCAGGCCCCACCGGGCCCCTGGCGGCTGGCCGGCTCGTGCGGTGGAGCACCATCCGCTGGTGCAGCTGGGCCACCGCCCGGCTCGCGCGGGTCTGGAACAGGCAGGGCACGAGCGCGTGGATCATGCAGGCCAGTCCGGCGGCCCACAGGGCCAGGGCGAAGCCGAGCGCCGTACGCTGATGTTCGAAGTAGCTCTCGCCGATCGACCGGGGGTGACTGAGAAACAGGTCATTCAACATGGAACCCGTCCATAAGCGTCTGCGAGGACGTCCTAGGATCGCGCAAATCGAATCCACCGCCATGCGGTCCTGAAAGACTCCGACAGCTGTCTTGCCGATTGGTTGATCCCTGGGCGCATTCGATGCTGCACTGCATAAGATCTGTGGGCGCGCGGGACGAGGCCGGGCCTAGGACCGCCGCCACGCCTGCTTGACCAGCGCCTCGATCTCGGAGTTGACATCGGAGGGCGAGGCCAGATCCACGGCCGCCTTCAGGCGTTCGGACCATCCCTCATTCTTCGCCGGGACCAGCCGCTGGCTGGCGGAGGGATCGACCGCGAGGCCGAGCCGCGCCGTCCCGTTCGGCCGCGGGCGCACGGCGACGAACTGCACCTTGTGCGACCAGGCGCTGTAGCCCTTGCGCTGGCCGTTGGAGATCTCGGGCAGGGCCTTCACCACCCGCTCCACCGCCTCGAGGATCGCGGCCGACGCCGGGTCGGTCCACAAGGCGGCGCGCAGCTTGTCCGGCTGGTTCCAGGCCATGCCCTCCTCGTCCGGGAAGGCGCGGTTCAGCACCATCGAGGCCGAGTTCTGCAGCAGGCCGTGGGTGTCCTTGAACCATTTGAGCCGCGCCCGGTGCTTGGTC
>CAZTMF010000461.1:0-3210 GCA_964614675.1 uncultured Caulobacteraceae bacterium
GGCCCTGATCGCGCGGCCGCAACTGCTGCTCGCCGACGAGCCCACCGGCAATCTCGACACCGAGAACGGCGAGGCGGTGATGGCGCTGCTCAAACAGGCGGCCGCCGAAGGCGTCACCGTGGTGATGGTCACCCATTCGCAGGCCCATGCGCGCGAGGCCCAGCGCGTCATCCAGATGCTCGACGGTCGGGTCGTCTCCGAGCCGGAGGCCACGGTCTCGCTATGACCTGGCCGATCACCCCAGGATGGTCGGCGCAGGCTCCTTGGCATGAGCGGCCAGCTGCGCCTTCAGTCCGGTGAGGATGGTCCGGATGCCGAACTCGAAGCCTTCGTCGGGGTTGAGGCGCTTCTCCGGCGGGGGCGGACCACGGCCAAGGGCCGCCTGCTCGTCCATGGTGAAGCCGAAGGTGAACTGGGCCATGGTGATCGCCGCCCAGGCCGCGTCGGGCCAGGGGAAGCCGGCGGCCTTGAGGGGGCCGAAGAAGGCCTCCGGATCCATGCGCCCGTGCGGGCCGGTGGGCCGATAGCCGGCGATCAGCTGGGCGCTGTCGCGATAGGAGAGCATGGTCCGGCGCAGCCGCCGGGCGCCCTCGATCAGCCACTCGGTCCATTCCTGGCCCTCGCGGATCGGGCCGTAGGCGTCGGCGAGCAGGGCGCGGGCCATCTCGTCGATCAGCTCCTGCTTGTTCTTGAAGTGCCAGTAGAGCGCCGGCCCCTGGACGCCCAGGGCGTCGGCCAGCCGGCGGGTGGTCAGGCCGTCCAGGCCGACCTCGTTCAGCAGCTCCAGCGCCTTCTGCACGACCAGCGGGCGCTCAAGGCGCATCGGATTACCAACCTTTCATCCAAGCTCGATTGACAACTTAACACCGCTAAGGCAGGAAATGTCAAAATTTATCAGCGCTAAAGTCCATGAGTGTTCACCGAGTCCCGGCCGGCATGCTGCGGTGCAGCGTACGCTTGACTGCGTCAACTTGCTGCGCCAAAGCCTCGCTTGGTCTTTCGCCCCAACGGCGCCATTCCCACATGGGGGGGCAAGGGGCGCGCCGCGTACCTTGCGATGGCGCCAGCTGGGGTTCGGTGTCTGCATGAAGCCTGTCCTGCTGATCTCGGCAGCCGCGCTGCTGACGACTGGCTGCGTTACCTCTCAGGTGCGCAAGGCCGAGGTCACGCCGCCGCCGGCCTACGAAGCGCCCAAGCCGAACGCCGACAGCTTGACGACCGCGGCCCTGGACAACTGGTGGAGGCTTTACGGCGACGCCCAGCTGAACAGCCTGGTCGACGAAGCGCTGAAGAACGCGCCCGACGCCAAGACGGCCCTGGCCGTGCTGGACCAGGCCGCCGCCGTCCGCTCGCAGACCCTGGACCGGCTCTACATCCCCTCCGGCCAGGTGCAGGCCTCGGCCACGCGAACCCAGTCGAGCCAGCTCGGGGCAGGCTCGAGCGGCGTGGGCGCGATCTTCTCCCCGCCGGGAGCGACCTACAACTACACCGCCAACTTCGACGTCAGCTGGGAGCTCGATCTCTGGGGCCGGCGCGCCGCCGGCCGGCGAGGCGCCGACGCCGACTTCTACAACGCCGCCTTCACCTATGAGGCGACGCGCACCTCGCTGATCGCCAATGTGGCCAATTCGCTGTTCCAGGCGCGCGGCCTGGCGATCCAGATGCAGGACGCCCTGGAGACGGCGCGCATCGACCGCGAGCTCGCTCACATCTCCGACGTGCAGGCGAAGGCGGGACTGGTCGCCACCGCCGACCTCGACCAGTCGCTGGCCCAGGCCGAGTCCGCCGAGGCCCAGGCCGAGAGTTTCCGGGCCCAGCTGCTGGCCGCGCAACGTTCGCTGCTGGTGCTGATCGGCCATGGCTTCGACAAGGTCGAGAGCCTGCCGACGTCCGCGACCGTGGGAACCCCGCCGCCGGTCCCGGCGACCATTCCCGGCGACCTGCTGCGCCGTCGCCCCGACGTGCGCGCCGCCGAGTGGAGGATCGTCTCGGCCTCTGCCACGCTGAAGACCGACGACCTTGCCCTGCTGCCCACGATCAACCTGCAGCCGGGCGTTTCGATCACCAAGAGCGTCGGCCCGTTCGGCTATTCCTCGGCCGCCTGGGATATCGGCGCGGCCCTGACCCAGCCCGTCCTCGACCGGCCGCGGCTGATCGCGCAGATCCACGCTCAGCGCGCGGTCGCCGAGCAGGACGTGATCGCCTACGAGAAGGCGGTCCAGACCGCCTACAGCGACACCGAGACGGCCTTCACCTATCTGGATTCCGACGCGCGCCGGGTGCGCATGCTCACGGAAGCCGAAGCCCGGGCCGAATCCGCCTATGAGAAGGCGCGGCTGGGCTATGCCCGCGGCTTCAGCGACCTGACCACCGCCCTGCAGGCGGAGACGACTTGGCGCAATGTCAGGAGCCAGCTGTCGTCGGCCCAGATCACGCTGATGGAGCGGTCGGTGCAGACGTTCAAAGCGCTCGGCGGGGGTTGGTCGCCCGATCGCCCGGCAGCGGCCACCCTCTACGCCGCCAAGGCGGACCGGGGCGTGGCCGAACCCAAGGGGGTACGATGAGACTTGAGAAGCCGGCCGCACGCGTCTGGTGCGTGGTGCTGACGATCGCGGTGCTCACGACGGCCGTCACGGCCTGCGGCAAGCGTCCGCAGGGACCGCGCGCGGCGGCGGCGCCACAGCAGGCCCGCGCCGCCGTGGTCGTGCAGGTGCAGCCCAAGGCCATGCAGGGCGGGCTCACCGCCTCGGGCCTCCTGGTCTCCCGCGAGGAGGCCGCCGTGGGTTCGGACCTGGCCGGCTACAGGATCGACAAGGTCTATTTCGAACAGGGCGCCTGGGTGCGTCAGGGTCAGCCGCTGATCCAGCTCGACGACTCCCTGCTTCGCGCCCAGATCGCCCAGCAGGCCGCCACCACCGAGCAGGCCCAGAACGAGGCCAAGCGGGTCTCGGGCGCCGACATCCAGGGCGTCCTGTCGGCCGAACAGATCGACACGCGCCGCCTGACCGCCAAGGCCCAGGAGGCGGCCCTCGACCAGCTGAAGACCCGCGAAGCCCACATGACCATCCGCGCGCCGGTCTCGGGCGTCATCCTGGAGCGCAACGTGCGCCCCGGCGACATCTCCTCGGCCGGCGGCGCCACGCCGATGTTCCGCATGGTCCGCGACGGCCTGGTCGAGCTGAACGCCGAGGTGGCCGAGGACGACATGGC